>JALTOP010000228.1 GCA_027000105.1 Planctomycetaceae bacterium
TGCACACGACGAAATCCACGGCGAAACAGATCCGGGAAAAGGGAGCCGACTACGTGTTGACCGTCAAGGGAAACCAGAAGAAACTGTACGGGATCATCAACCGGAAATTCGAGGAGCTTTCCGAAAATGACATGCAGCATTCGCGTGTCCGCTGCCATGTCACTCGTGAAACAAATGGCGGCCGAAAGGAGTTCCGCCGTTACACCGTCTTCCCGGCTCCGGCCGAGGTGCGTCAACTCGGGTGGACTGATGTCAAAACGATCGGCATGGTCTATCGGGAGCGAACCGTCAACGGCAGGAAGTCTGAAGAGTTGACCTATTTCATTTCGAGCCTGCCGCCCAAAGTGAGAAATCTGGCGAAACGGGTTCGGGATCATTGGAAGATTGAGAATCAGATGCACTGGTCACTGGATGTCACTTTTGCAGAAGATACAAGCCGAATCCGCAAAGGCGAAGGGGCGGCCAACGCGGCAATTTTCCGGCGGTTGGCCCTGATGATTGTCAAACGGGACAGAAGCGAAAAGCTGAGCATGAGGCTGAAACGACGTAAAGCAAGTTGGAGTTTCAAAAATTTATTGCAATATTTAACGGGAAACCCGGCATAATTTCATGCGATTGCCCTGGGCTACCAAATGCAGCACAAAGAAATACTCTAAAAAACAAGATGGATCCTAGATTTGAGAAGTTGAAGAAAACGACTTTGTATTTTTATGCTAACAAGCCTATGATTGAACAGATGCACGATGCAGGTGATATTTCCGACGAAACTTACAATGAAATAAAAACAAATATTAATACCTTGCTCCAGGGAGAAAACTTCAATTACGATAATATGCCAGATGTCTATGAGGGATATTCGATTGAAGGATTAGGTGGTTGGAAATACACAACGCCTCCTTCTCAATAAACAAACAGGAAATGCGATAGTCCATTTACCATCTATATTATAGAGGATAGTTTCATGGGTACTCATAATAAAAAACAGGCACATAAGTTAGTCATTATTATTTTGTTTATAGGGTTATTTTTTGTAGGATCATCACGGATTCTCAATGGAGAAGAGATTTATATTTCTCACGATCCCAAAGATGGACCATTGCCTGGGTTCTCATTTATATATGATACAGTTGAAAATAACGCATTAGCGAAGTTACGGGATAATGACTCAAAGATAATTACAATCCGTGAAGCGGCTCTTTTCCATCGCATGATTATGGATCGATGTTTTCATGCGTATCAGACATTTGACCCGCTTGAAGAAAAAAGAGAACTTCATAGTAGAAGCCCACTGAGAGAGGTTCGTCCCAGATCACTTGTGGTAGAGGGTGATTCTGGTGTTACATCCTCGTTATATTGGGATATTGTAAGCCCTAAGAAATTTGTCATCTTTAATTTCTGGATTTCCACAAAGAGAACTAACAGGAGTATGCTAGACGTAACAATTGAAGGAAGAAAACTATTTATCAATATAAGTCATGTTACTGAAAATCAATCTGTAGATAAAAAACTTCCAGAACTGGACAATAAATCTGTTAGAGAATTTTTAAGCCCTCTTAAGAGTAAAGCAAGTAAAGAGGACACTAAAAAACAACCTCGCGGACGGTAACCGTTCACGGCCTGGACTGAGATTGATCTTGTCATGATTGCCTGAATCTGCGATATCAGCATCATGTCGATCAAGATTAACAAATCGTGGCTGAGCGAACAAACCGATGAAGTCCAAAGTGTCATCGGAATGCTGCTGGAGCATATCAAAAAACAGGACGAGCGAATCGCCCAACTCGAAAAACGAAACGCCGAACTCGAAAAACGCCTCGGCATCACGCCACAAAATTCGTCGCTGCCCCCTTCGACGCAGCATCCGCACGCCAAACCGGCTTCAAACAAACCGAAATCCAAACGAAAACAGGGCGGGCAAAAAGGTCACAAAAAGCATCAGCGAGAACTGGTGCTGGGCGATTACCAGATGTTGAAGCGGAAGGGAATCCGACGACACCTGCATCTGGTCTGTCTGGCTCACCTGCTGCTGACCCACCACAGCCTGAAAGCTGTCGGTGCCCAAGCGTGCCAGAAGAAAGAGATTCCCCTGCCGAGATTTCACGAACGGATCACCACATTGAGACAGCAGATTCGCCATGATCAAGTTATGAGTTTTACCAGAATAATTAAACAGAAACGGATCCGACATCGAATCCGCGAACACCTGATGAACATTTAATTTTTGCTCACTTTGAGTAATTCAATACCACCCGGGAACACCATGGCACTTCGGCGGGCGGCCCTATTGGAAAGTATCAGGTATCCGGAACCAGCCACCGGTGCGATTACCTGCGTTCTACCCTTGTATGACCATGACTCCTGAACAAAAACTACAAACGGTTATCGAAAGCTTGCGACTCGTGGCGGCACCCGCTTCAGTACAGTTGTCCGTCTTGCCAGATTTCGTTTCGCCCACCGATGAGATTGCAACCACCTTCGGCGACGCTTATCTTCTCGTACCACAACTCCTACGAGCAGGTTTAATCAATTCCAAAGCTGCAGAATGCATTTCACGTTTGGATGAATGGTTTGCAAACATGCCTATGGACGGCTCGATTGCTGATCCAGAGACGCTCAAAAACCACGCCTTTTGGGAGACAGCCCGAAAACTCGCCGCAGCTACACTAGAGGCCTTGGACGAGGAGGTTCGAGATCCTAATCTTTCGCATATTTCTTGGATTGAATGATTACCTGCCCCAAAGGGTGCAGCGACGTAGGATCCGCTGTGCGGACCATATAATATTATCATATCGCTATTATAGCTACATGAATTTCTTTTCTTACGCTCCGTATGGTGGGCCATTCCCATGCCTGCAAAACAGGGAAACGGTTGGCTGGTTGTCCCGGTTAATGCTTTGCTCCACGACGCTGTGAGCTGTGTTTATTATGGCTATAGTGCCGGGGTGGCCATTACCGGACGGCTGACGCCGTTCCGCTTGCAATATCTGACCGTTGCGAGAAAAGGGTACCACGCAAAGACGCGAAGACGCAAAGGAAGGAAAAAGGTAAGGGAGAGGCAAGGGGAATATTCCAAAGTGGTTCTATTCGTTCTCGCTGATATGGGAACGCCAGTGCGGAAAACTTCTGGCGTCTTTGCGGCTTGGCGTGATAACTTCCTCTGTACTACTAACGATTAAAGGTTACGAATGGTGCGAAAACTTTTGAAAATCCCATTTTGGTTACGGCGGTCGGGACAGACCAGCCGCGCCGGGACAGTAAAGTTTCGGTTCGCCCCATCCGATTTCGCCCGCTCGTGTGGTGGGCGATTTGCTGCGTACGCCCCGCGAAATTGGATGGGGCGTAAGTCGAACACCTTCGCAGGCCCGGAATGAGCAGGGCGAGCGAATTATCGTAACGCCTCGACAATTGTCCGGACATTGGAGCGATACATTCCGGCGAAAGTTTCCGCGTCACTTCCCGGAGGCCCCATCGCATCGGAATATAATGTTCCCCCCAACTTCAGTGAGTATCCCCGCTGTGCGCAACCCTCGATGATTGCTCGAATCGCTTTGTCGTTGACGCTCGATTCGGCGAACACGGCCGGAATTTTTTGAGAGACAATTCGCTCAACCAGTGCCTCTATTTTTTTGACGCTCGCTTCCGTGTTCGTACTGATCCCCTGCACAGCGGCTACTTCGAGACCGAGGGAACGCCCAAAATATTCAAAAGCATCGTGCGCGGAAATCAGTATCCTGCCGGATTCGGGAATCTGCCCGATCTGTGTGAGCGACTGCTCATATAATTGCTGAATCATGATACGGTACTTTTCCGCGCGACGGACATACTGTTCGGCCTGTCCCGGATTCCATTTTGAAAGTTCATTGGCCAACCCGCCGGCTGCCTTTTGCCAAAGTTGCAAGTCGTTCCAGAAATGCGGATCGTACACCCCATCAGCCACTTCGATCAGGCCATCTTCCTTCGTCAGACATGCACTCAGTGCGTAAACCCGTCTGTTCTGTGCGACCATTTTTTCCAGATAGCCTGCCAGACCGGCTTCAAGGTGCAAACCGGAATAAATAATGGCGTCAGCCGAGGCCATTTTTGAAACGTCTTTGGACGACGGAGTAAAAAGATGCGGGTCGACCCCCGATTGCATCAAGACGGTTACTTCGACGTCAGGCCCCAAAATCGCCTTGGCCATATCTCCGACCATTCCCGTGGTGCATAAGACATGCCTCAGTTCTTTCGTGATTGCTGAATTATTATCCGCTGGTTCGACTTCACATCCACTTGCCAAGCAGAGTGAAAGAAAGGCCAATCCAAGCCGAAAACGGATAGATGCCAACATTCGCATCAGTCCAACGATGAATTTCATCAAAGAGTCCACTTCTGTTTTGAAGGAATAAGTTCCAATATTTTGATTGATCAAAAAATATAGCAGACTGAGGCAGAGAAAAACAAGGCTAACAAGGTGAAATGTCGTCGTACCATAAGTAACCATAAGGAGATACAGTTGTTTATTGCCGACGGGCGCAATGGCTGTTTCCTGACTGTTAATCATTGTGCCTTTTAACCGTTGCGTCTGCCTGTCAGTGATGGCGTCCCTGTTGCTGCTCCATTATTGCGGAAAGTACAGCAACCAATATTAGCCTGTTTTTCCAAGGGAGCTATCTACTCCAGTTGCAATAACCGGACGTGACTACGCAGAATAATTCCCCGGAAACTAATACTGGATGTTGACATCCACTATTGTTGGCGATAACCTTATTACGTGGGGGTTGCGTGGATTGCAACGCCGTGCGGTTGTAGACTGGGGCTTATAATCTGGCTACCGACTACTGGCCGGAGAGTTTGGCTGCAAAAGATGAGAAACAGGTTTTCCTGCCAGCGTATGTTCCTGCCAACGCCCAGCACGGCTGGGTTGTTCTGATCACCGTAACCAAAGTGGGATTTTCAAAAGTTTTGGCACCGTTCGTAAACCATAACCGTTGGTAGTACAATGAGAGAATGGGATG
>JALTOP010000229.1 GCA_027000105.1 Planctomycetaceae bacterium
TATCAGCAGTAGTCTGAAGCTGAGCGGCGAAGTTAAACCGTCTCGCGAAGCCAGCCTGTTTTTGCAACAGCGGGGCTTCTTTTTCGCACAAAGTCCTGATCGTGGATCCCTGGAAATCTTCTCCAATCAGGGAGACCTGACAGCCACGACGGAAGAAGGAGTGGCGTACATCCTCCGTTTCGGAGCTGTTTTTACAGGCAATGAATTCGACATCGAAATCGGCTCAGCCAAACCGAAAAAAGAGGAAAAGGAGAAGAAGAAAGCAGACGACGATCAGAAAGAAAACAGCGATAACACGAACGACTCAGAAAGTAAAAAGGAGAGCCGATATCTGTTCGTCTCGGTTCAATTCGATCCCAGCGCTTTGGGAGAGCCACCGGTAAAGCCGACACCACCTGCTTCAAAAGCTCCTGAAGTAAAAGATACTGAGGCGAAGGCTCCAGAAGCGGAGAAGAAAACGGAAGCCGATAAAACCCCGGCGAAAAAAGAGAAGACAGAGGAAAAACCGGAACCCCAATCCGATGCAAAAAAGGAAGAGAAGCAGAAACAGGAAAACGCCTCTGACAAAAAGGAAGATGAAAAGCAGCAGACTGAAAAACCTGATCCTCAGAAGGAGTATGAGGCAGCGCTGGCAAAGTATGAAGCCGATTTGAAGGCGTATCAGGAAAAGGTAGAGGCTGGCAAGAAAGCCGTTGAAAAACTGAACAAGCGATTCGCCGACTGGTATTATGTCATCGATGCGGCCAGTTTTGACAAACTGCATAAAAGTCGAACCGATCTGGTTGAGGTGAAAGAACCGGAAAAGAAGGAAGACAAGCCCGAAGCGCCGAAAACCAATCCGCCTTCAGAAACAAGTACACCAAAACCGTCTGCCGCAACAAAAAAAATGGAGAAGCAACCTGATGCTCCAAAATCAGAAACTCCCACTAAACCGGAAAAGAAAGCGAAACCGGTGAAAGGAGAAAAGGCGAAGCCGAGTTCCGAAAGCAAGCCGACCGCAACAAAACCGACTTCTCCTGAACAGAAAAAATCGGCTGAGCCCAAAAAACCGGCCAAACCGCCCGTGACGAAATCCGATTCGAAACCCGTAACGAAAGAAGAAAAGCCCAAGCAACCTTCAAAACCGGATAAGTAATTGGCAACCTGAGCGCTGAATGCCCTGTCGTTTTATGATTGATAACGTTGCGAGGCGTTTTCCAAACTGGACGGGTCGCTAACGGTCACGC
The DNA here is from genome assembly GCA_027000105.1 of Planctomycetaceae bacterium. Lineage (GTDB taxonomy): Bacteria > Planctomycetota > Planctomycetia > Planctomycetales > Planctomycetaceae > Rubinisphaera. The sequence continues at coordinate 1,227 of JALTOP010000229.1, forward strand.
ATTCACGGGCAACGCAATAGATGGATCAACGCAGACGGTGGCCTTTTCTCTACCGAACCTGTTTCAAACCTGTTTCTGTCAATATCTCACCGAAGGGAAATGGAAATTATTTTTTTCCGTTTGATTATTGAGATAGCCAGTTTCCTTCTGCAGTGGATATAATTTCTTCCGAAAAGGAATCTGTATTTCCCTCTCACAAGTCTGGACGTTCCCCGAGCGGGCGGGTTGTCGGCTTTTCAGATCGAAACAATTCATGTGGACGTTATACGCCAGAAGCCTGGAGACGGATCATCAGCGCATGGTGCCGCTCGTGGCCCAACAGCAGTGGTTACTGGGGCGTAGTTCATCTGCCGATATTTCAATTTCGTGGGATCGCTTTATCTCCCGCCAGCATTTGCGTCTGACGCTTAACGCTCACGGAATCCTGCTTGAATGTCTGCCCGAGGCGAGAAACAGGATTCTGCATCAATCAAAATCCGTTTTGCGATGCAAAATATCGTCTGGCGAAGAATTCATTCTTGGCAGCACGCTCTTTCAGGTGATCAGACATATTCAGATCGACCAGGAAACTATTCCATCCGAGGAGATCCATTTCCCGGCAGAAGACCTGAAACAGCATGATGATGTCGATTCCGACAAAAGGCTCGAACTGCTTTCCTCACTACCGGAATTACTGGAACGCAGCCCGCGGGCGGAGAACTTCATCACGACAATCTTCGAGCTGCTCGACGAAGGAGTCCCCGAGGCGGAAGGGTTCCTGCTTTTGCGACAGAACGACCAGAGTTTTGAAAAAAGTGGTATTGAACTGGTCAAACATTTTTCCCGCTTGCGCCTTCCCGCTCCGCAAATCAGTCAACGGCTCTGGAACCGGAGCATTGTTCAGGAACAGGGCGTCGTTTTACATCTTTGGAGTCAGGAAGATTCCGATGACAGTTCGACGGAACTCAATTCCTCTTATTCCGATTTTACCGCCAGTCCACATTACAACTGGGCCTTCTGCGTACCGGTTGAACTTCTTGATGGGGAAAAGAACGGGGTTTACGTTTACGGTCAGTATGACCGAAGTCTTCCCGTCCATCAAAAAGAGTTGCAACTGTCCCATCTGACTGCCGGTGTCAAATTCACCAGCCTGGTGATGGAACTGACATCCGCCGTAGTTCGAGGCAGAAAGCTGGAAAGGCATCGGGCTTTGTTTCGCCAGTTCTTTCCTGGTGATCTGTACCGGGCGTTCAATAATGAAGAAAGCGACCGATTTCTGGAGCCGCGAGAATGCCAATTAACCATTCTGTTTTGCGATTTGAGCGATTTCACAACACGAGCCGAACAGCAGTCAGGAAATTTATTCGGCTTTCTGAAACAGGTTTCTGAAGAACTCGAATGCGCCACAACGGCCATTCTGCGACAAGGGGGAGTGATTGGAGACTTCCACGGCGATGCCGTCATGGGCTTCTGGGGATGGCCCTATCCCGGAGAAAATCTGGAAGAAAGAGCAAGCCTGGCCGCTCTGGAAATTCAACAGGAATTCAAAAAATTACGGGAACAATCCACCTCGGCGGATAGCAGTATTCGGATCGGCATTTCGACCGGATCGGGCATTGCAGGAAAAATAGGGACAAGCCATCAGGTGAAAGTGACTGCTTTTGGTTCGGTAGTCAATCGGGCGGAGCGATTACAGGGAATCGGCAAGCAGCTACACTCCGCCATTACACTGGATCAAGCCACCGTTGAGAATTTGCACAGAAAAAAAAGCAGACTTCACAAAAAAATCCGACCACTGAAAAAAACGGCAGCCAAAGGGTTGAAAGAACCTCTGGAATGCTTTGAGATGACGTTTGACTAAAATACACAGCAAAACATCCACCATCTTGCTGGGAGAATAGATGAATCAGCCCCTGTTTGTTATTCGAGCTTTCCCGACCTTTTTTCCTCTCCTATTCTGTCTGTTTGTCAGCCCGTCAATAATAACGGCTGAGGATTCTCCCCCGAATTGGGTCAGGGTTCAAAAAGCAGCTGCCTGGAGGCCTCGCGATTCCCAGGGGGAAGTCGTCTTTGACGGGAAAATGTGGATCTTCGGTGGATGGTTCAGTTCCTATGCGGCACCGCCCCGCGATGTCTGGAACTCATCGGATGGAAAAAATTGGACACTGGTAACCAAAGAAGCCCCCTGGCTACACAGTGACCTACCGATGACTGTCGTATTCAAAAACCGTATGTGGATGATGGGGGGCTGGTACAACGGTCGGCTTCCCGGGCACTCCGCCAGCAATCAGGTCTGGTCTTCGGAAAATGGCAAGGATTGGAAACAGGTGACCGGGCACGCTGGCTGGTCACCCCGCCTTGCCTCTGCAATTGTCAAATTCAAGGGGAAAATGTGGATTCTGGGTGGCATCGAAGACTACTACTTTGGCGATGACGACAGCCTGAAGAATGACGTCTGGTCTTCCGAGGATGGTCGTACCTGGAAACTCGCCACCGCGAATGCAGGCTGGTCGCCGCGGGCCTATCATCAGGCCGTTGTATTGAATGATCGCATCTACGTTTTCGGGGGCGGTAATTATGTTCCCAAGTACAAGGTCGCATCGGATGTCTGGAGTTCAGCCGATGGCGTCAACTGGCGAAAGGAAACCGACAAAACCCCATGGCATCCGCGACTCTGGTTGAGCGCAGTCGTTTATCGTGATCGAATGTGGATGATGGGGGGCTGGTCGAACCATCCGTATAAGAACTGGAACGATGTCTGGTACTCCCAGGATGGCAAAAACTGGAAGCAGCTTCACACAAAAAATATCTGGAAGGAAAGGCACGAACAATCCGCCTTTGTCTTCAAAGACAAAATCTGGATTGCCGGGGGACTGGCCCGCCCGCTGAGTAATGAAGTCTGGAGCCTGGAAATTCCGAAAGACTGGTTCAATAAACACGGCCAGCAGTAAAGATGCCGATTAGACCGGTTCTGTCAATCAAACGGGTTGCAACTGCTATAAGTACCAAAGTAAACGGTTTATGAAATGGAATTCCTGAACTACTGACGAAACGGTGCCTCTCATTTTTTTTGAACTATGCTTTTACAAATGCTGTATTGTAGCACTCTTGCTGATCGTTTCGGCCAAAACAAGGGGTCGGACACGGCCAGCTGATCACCCAAGACGGATTGCCCCGACCAGGTTTTTCAACAGGTCACAAAATGCCCAGAGAATATTCTGATAATAACCAGATAATTACCATTTCCCCAACTCAGCGAGAGGTTTTGCGGGAATTGAATTCGGTTTATGAGGATTGTGCGTCGAGCAGAGGTCAGGTGATCTGTGACAGGGAACCACTTGAGGAAAGGGCAAAGATTTCGGAGCCTTGCGTGTAAGGTATATCCCCGTAGCCACTTCACCGATACAGAATAATAGTTCTGTTCCGGTGTGTAAAAAACAGAACAGCAAACTCGACAGAAACAGTTCAGAGGCCTTGGGCAGAATTGCCCCCATTGAATTTTGCCCGGCTCATCCGAAAATTGACCATCTATAGCGAATTAAGGTTATTCTCTCATGGCAAATCGATTACGAATACTCGTTATCGATGACGACCCGATGTTCCGCAATGTGATCGTTTCACTTTTGCGAAAGAATTACATTATTTCCGTTGCTTCCGATGGCAAAAGCGGATTCGACAAGGCACAACTGCACCGCCCGGATCTCGTCATCATTGACTATCAGATGCCCGGATGGGATGGGCTGCGAACTCTGAGGGCTTTCCGGAATGACCTGCGCTTTCAATCCGTTA
>JALTOP010000230.1 GCA_027000105.1 Planctomycetaceae bacterium
CCGCCCGGATTTGGCGGATCGAACATCGGTGTTGGGCGTTCATGGAAGGGACATTCCCGATCCGATCGGGGCCGGAATCGAGGTTTATCGTCAATGCAAAGAAGCAATTGAAGCAGGATTGCGGGAGCATCTGGGGACGATTATGGAGGAGTTGTGAGAGAGTTGGGAGTTTTCTACGTTGATGTATCCTATGGTTAAATGTGAAAACAGAATGTGAAATGAAAATTGCAATCGCCAGCGATCACCGCGGAATAAACTTGAAATCGCGGATAGTGGATAAATTGGTCGTTCTCGGTCATGACGTGATCGATTATGGGCCCGATGAACAGGAGAGCGTCGATTATCCGGATTTTGCGGTCAAGGTTTCCGAAGCAGTAGCTCGGCATGAGATTGAACGTGGAATCCTGATCTGCGGAACCGGAATGGGAATGTGTATTGCTGCGAACAAATTCAAGGGAGTGCGTGCCACAGTCTGCCACGATGAAGTCACTGCGGAAATGAGCCGCCGGCATAATGATGCAAATGTGCTTTGTCTTTCTGCCGAGTTGCTCGGAGAACAACTCGTGGACCGCATGATTGATATCTGGATGGTGACTGAATTTGAAGGAGGACGCCACGCCAGACGGTTGCAGAAAATTTCAGAACTGGAAAACACTCAGGAAGAACAGCTTCAATGAAATGATAGCGACACCAATACGATGTTTCGTTTGCCACGAACGCCCAAAGATGTGGCTGAAATTGTGCTCGGATTGTTGCATCGGTCGGTTTTTTTGTTGCTGTCGGTCAATAGTAAATCTTTGCCCCTGATCAATACTCTTGGTCAATTCCTGATTCCTGATTTCATCAGATTGACCGTCGGTACGAGAAATTTTTCACGTTAAACACTAAAGCATTAAACACTAAAACAGGACAAGGCGGATTTAATGGACTTATCTTCGTTACGTTTTACGGAATCACATGAATGGGTCAGCGTGGAAGGGGAAACCGGTACGGTTGGCATCACTGATTTTGCCATTTCACAGTTGACAGACCTGGTTTACGTGGAACTGCCGGAACTGGATTCAGTGGTAGCCGCAGGTGAAGCGTGTGGGGTGATCGAAAGTGTCAAGGCTGCCAGTGATCTGATCTCTCCGGTCAGTGGAACCGTTTGCGAGGTCAACGAAACACTGGAGACGAATCTGGAAAAGTTGCAGGATAGTCCGTTTGGCGAGGGCTGGTTGTTCCGTGTCAAATTGTCGGACGCTTCCGAGTTGGAAAACCTGATGGATCAGGCAGCTTACGAGGAGTTCTGTAAAAACGAAGCGCATTGATGCTTCCGTCTTTCGATCGGACATAATCTTCGCAGGCTGACATCATCGTATGCAGACGGAAGTCTCTGCAAGTCTGTCGATGCACGGCATCTGATGTCGAGTGAAATCTGTCGATACGTGAAAGCTGTCGTTACGGGAAAAGAGTTTTTCTTCCGCTTGCCTTGCGTCTATCTCCCACATCTGCCTTCTGCATGAATAAGCAGGCTCTGAAAATGGGACGGCTTCGAGAAATGAAAGGGCAGGGGGTGTCACCATGCACATTGCGATTCTCACCGCGGGTGGGGCAGGCATGTTCTGCGGTTCCTGCATGCAGGACAACTCTCTGGCAAAAGCACTCACCGGGCAAGGGGATGAAGTTTCGCTGATTCCGACTTACACGCCAATTCGGGTCGATCAACAGAATGTTTCCGAAGAGAGGGTCTACTTGGGGGGAGTGAATCTTTATCTCGATTATGCGGTTCCATTATGGAGTCGGTTGCCTCGCGGTTTGGTTTCCTGGCTTGATCATCCGCGCATTCTTCGCATGGCGAGTTCACTTGGTATCGAAAATGATGCCTCACAGCTGGGGCCACTCACGCTGGCCATGCTCCGGGGCAGCGCAGGTTCGATGAAAAGAGAATACCGGCAACTGGTCGATCATCTTGTGGAAGAAGTGCGGGCAGATGTTGTCATCTTCAGTAATGCCCTGCTCAGCGGCGTCTTGCCATTGCTTCGAGAGCGGTTTGCCGGCCCGGTTTTCTGCCTGCTTCAAGGGGATGATCTCTTTCTCGACCAGTTACCGGAAAAATACCGACAGCAGGCGATCCAGGCAGTTTGCAATCACGCAAAATTGTTTGACCTGTTCATCACGCATACCGAATTCTATGCCGACTACATGAGCGACTATCTTTCGATCGCCAGGGATTCGTTCCGTCAGATCCCCCTTTCCATCGATCTCCCCGAGGAAACGATGACGCCTCGATCATCGCCGAGGAAAGGGAGTTCATCGCCCCTGCGTATCGGCTATTTTGCCAGAATTGCACCGGAGAAAGGTTTGCTGAATTTGGTTCAGGCAGTCCGACGGTTGCATGAATCCGGAGTCGAAGTAGAACTTCAGGCAGGCGGGTATCTTGGGAAAGCTCATCACCCTTACATGGAGCAGGTAAAGGAAGAGAGTGCCTTTCTGGGAGATCGTTTTCGATACATTGGCAGTCCCGCTTCTCAAACGGAAAAGCTGGAATTCATGAAAAGCCTCGATGTTTTCAGTGTTCCGGCCCGATTTCACGAACCGAAAGGTTTATACCTGCTTGAAGCGATGTCTCAGGGGATTCCTGTCGTTCAACCCGCCCGTGGCAGCTATCCTGAACTGCTCGAATCAACTGGCGGTGGTCTACTGTTTGAACCCGATAACACCGCAGAATATGTCAGCATATTGAAACAACTTCTGGAGTCTCCAGAGCAACGCGACAAAATGGGGAATAATGCGCAGCGAGCGGTCAGGGAGAAGCATTGCTCATCTTATGCGGCTCAACGTCTGTGCGAAATCTGCAACAGTTTCATCAATGACAGTCAGGAGGCATAACGTTCTATCCGATCGAAGCACGCCCTGCCCAAAGCGCACACAGCCATCATTGCCCCGATTCGCCTGAAGTCGCCTGGAGCACTTTTCCAAGCGTAATAATACCGTCACAGACCGGAGATGGATCACAAAACCAATAGCGGTTCATTGCGTCGTAACCAAGCCGGGTTCTAGCCGTTGTCATGCCTCGCGTGAAGTATTCTCGCAGAGATTGCCGATAGCGGATCCGTTCTTCCGGGACGCTATTCCAGCGTTCCGCTTCTGCACGCACTTCTTCTCCAAACATGACCAGCGGAATATTTAAATGGCTGGTATCATCCCCTTTTATCTGTTCATAAAGCAGGGAGATGATGTCAGCCGCCGGGATTTCCCTGAAGTTGTCGTCGAGAAAGTGACAGGATTGCCCCTGGCGATCGAGAATCAATCCGAGATCGCAATCTTCTTCAAAAAATTGATCCTGGAAAGTGTGAAGTTGTTTGAGATCAAGCAGCTCACCTGGTTGATGCTGATAAGGGCGAGGGCTGATAACGAGTTGCAAAGGGAGTTCCTGAAATATCTCCCGGAGTAAATCGATTACCAGTGCATTGGTTGTGTTCAGCCAGATGCGGGCCGGTCGGCTATTCTGAAAAAGTTTCTTCAGGTGTTCGAGATATACTTTCCTGATGGGAAAGGGAATCAGGCCGCCATCGTTGCGACTGTAGCGACTTGTTTGTGATTGGCGCAGATGGTTTTGAACTTCGTAAAGACTTTCCGAAGAAAGTGGAACCGCCTGCCAGTCATACAGATCGATTCCCACAGCGAAATCATTTCCCTGCCGGGATACGACATGAATCCCCCCGTCGGCTTTCAGATATTCAACAGCAAATTTCATGCAGGCAGGTGTTACGCCACCGATGTCAATGATTCGGCAACCCTGTTCACGAACGCGGAGGACAGATTCCCGCATCATCTCCAAAGATCTTTCGCTCAGGTCATGCCCCATGACGATCGCAGGCTCGGGGGGCAAAACAGATGGGGACTCATCGGAACCATTCCTGCAGGCTTGCTCGAACTGCCGTTTCCATAACATTATTGCAAAGGTGCGAGCCAGGGCCGCCCCCGTTTGAACCGTAAATTCGTTCGGAGACTGGTTCCCAAATCCATCCTGCAGATGTTCCCCTTTTTCTTCCCGCTGATTCCACCACTCTTCAAGCTGTTTTTGGGCGTGGACGGAAAAAGATTCTGCTTCGAGTCGATGTGGACAGGCTTTACACTTCTTGTAATAAGACCGCAGTCTCGCCAAATGTACCGCACGATTGATCGGCAGTTCTTCTCCCGGGCAAAGATAGGGAGTGTCATCGTTGGAAAGTGAAACAAGCAGAGCTGTCTGATCATCGGCAAAAGCAGGCGAATCAAAAACCCTTCCTTCCGGGCATTCAGGTTGTGACATCATATTCACCCAGTACATGACATATTACAGGATACATTCAACGTGTACCGCCGGACGGTTTTGATTCTCTTTACTAACGTATTTCGTCATTCGTGCTTTGCGCAGAAAAGTTTGTACAGAACATTTTGGCGAGATGGAAACAGGTCACGACAAAACGACACGCAGAGAAGATCGGTCAAACATGGCATCTCATCAGGCAGCTCTGTTATGGGCGACCTGTCTGGCATTCGCGATCCACTGGGATACTTCTTCCAGATCGGGTGGTTTGCTGTTTCGGAGAACTCGAATCCCTTCTGATGAACTGACAAATTCATTTACCAAAGGCAGCAGGTCTTCCGGGTTCATTTCAGCCAGATCGAGTTTTGTCTCAATGCCGACGCCAGATAGAATTTGCGCATCGTGACAGCGTAATCCGGGGACGGTGCACATCAAAAGGGTCTGCTGCTGCCAGGCCGTTACCAGTTCCGAGGTGATCCAGCGTGTGTTCAAACGGGAAGCGACCTCCTCTGGTACGGCATTGAGGAAATCCTCGACACGATGCAGGCCAATTTTGCGAAAGCGACTTGCGGTTTTAGGCCCGATCGAAGGGGCATCGACAATCGGATCCTCTTTTCGCAGATAAAAACGGGACGTCGAAGCGGCTGGTTGGGTAGTCTGTTTTCTCTGTTGTGATTCCGTATCGGA
>JALTOP010000231.1:0-3625 GCA_027000105.1 Planctomycetaceae bacterium
ATCGTTTTCTGAAGGCTCGATCGCGATCGCATCGATCAATATGAATGCGACTTTGAATGTGAGATGGATCAAGAGCGAGAAGGAATGGACACGATGCAGATGGACAGATCAAGGCGCCGGTTGCGAGGATCGTCGAGATGAGCACGGCTCCCGATCCAGGCAGAGTTCCCGTAGTTGACTGCCGTTGGGACTCGATAACAACAGGAATCCAACCCCCGAAATTTCTGGAAAAGGATCTGGCTGCAATTACCGCAACACGTGTGATAGCAAGGGGTTGCAAATGGGGACGCAGGGATTTGAACCCTGGACCTACCGATTAAAAGTCGGTTGCTCTACCAACTGAGCTACGTCCCCTGAGGCTCCAACGAAACCGATGTTCTCGCCGGGCTTTTAGACTCGCACCACGGTGCAAAGCGCCTTCCGATACGGAGATATTCGGAATGATGCTGTTTTAATTCAAGTCAAAAAGCCTATTTTACTAAAAATATGAACTGATCTATAGGAAATCCAAAGACCAGTTCTCCTTCTGTTTGCCTTGACCCAAAAGAGAAGGCAAGGTTCGTAAAAGAGGAAATCGCCTCTTCTCTTCCCCGCTGGCGGGCATAAGATAACAGAAACTGCGGTGAGAACAAGTCTGCAGAGAGAATCGAAGCATTTGGACGAAGTCACCTGGTCTCCGTGCATTTCTCGTAGACTCAAACACCGTATTTCGACCTGATTTTTCAAAATGATCAACAAAAGTTGATCCATGGGTTTCGATCTCTTCCGGTAAATGTTGCCCTGTTTCGGGGTGGTTTGGGTAGAATTGGGTGACTTGCGGAATCGATCGGTTTATGTCAGAATTTCAACCCTCTTAATGATCATGAAACGTGGCTGTAAAATAACCCGACCTGCAGAGATGATGGCGAGTTCCGCTTCAAGACGGAGCGTATTTCGAAGTTTTCAGATCATTTTGGCGGGATTCGTGCAAGGTTAAGAATGGGCCGAATCTTCGCAGGAAGGGGAGGCCTGAAGCTTCCAGTTTTGTCAGCATAACCCTTAAAGTCCGAATATCCTCACACTGGTTACGGTTTCTCTCTATTCCAGCGGCCGTGCTTAGATGACCGGGCCTATTATTGCCGAGAATGAAGACTATGTCGTCTTCCCCAATTCTAGAAACTGAACAGGAACAGTGTACGCTTTCACCGAAAAAGCGTGCCGGGCTGACCTGGTACGTTTCCCCTCGGCTTTGGTTGAGAAAAATCATTGGTCTGAACGACACGCCTCATTCGATTGCATTAGGGGCTGCGGTGGGGACATTCGTTGCATTTACCCCGACTGTGGGTATTCAAATGTTGGTTGTTCTCGCAGTCGCCTGGCTGATGAAGCCATTTTTCCGTTTCAACAAATTGGCCGGTTTGATCGCAGTGTACATTTCCAATCCGGTGACCACATTACCGATCTACTGGTTCAACTACTGGATCGGCAGCTTTTTCATCCCCGGTAATCTGACACGGGAACATCTGGCGACCCTGCTCAGTTACGAATCCCTTTGGCAGTGGAGCAATAGTATGTGGGCTTTGCTGATCGAAATCGGTTGGCCCTTACTGTTGGGCTCGATCATTGTCGGGCTGTTTTGCGCTTTGCCGACCTATCCGCTGGTAAAATGGCTTGTCGATACGGTGCAGGCCAGAAAACGGCATCATCGAACCAAAAACAGTTTCTGACAGCGAGTCTCTCGCGGGATCCCACCTGCTTTTCAGTTTTCAGACTGTGATCGCATTTACCGGTTTTTTTCCAGTGCTTCACCGATGTGTTTGGCGATCGATAACAGTTTCTGCGGGATCGCATCGGTCTGTTCGTACAATTCTTTCCATGAAACCGCGATCACTGCCCGCGGTGTTCCCGATGAATCGGTGATCGGACAGGAAAGGGAGCATCGTGCGCCGAAGCGGTTCAACCAGCCGGCTGACTTGGCCAGTTCCCCCTCTGTCTCGCTTGCCCGAGCCAGGGCGGCCCGATTGTTGACAACCGCGTTGACGATTCCCAGTTGTGTCTGAGCCAGAGGAACCAGCTTGGTCTGTTCCTGAAATTCGTCGGCGATTTGTTCGGGAAATCCTTCTTCAAAAGCACAAAGTGCCTGCGCAAGATTGTCGCCATCAATCTTCCAGAGACCAACCGCCCAGGCGGCAGTCTGTTCGACCAACGACCGGGCCAGCTGGCCGTCACCCGTGCTGTCCCCGCCAGAATGATCGAGAAGCTTCGCCAATCCGGTAATAAGCGGTTCATTCATGACAGGGGCTCTCTCCAAAAAATGAATTCCCACAATAACTTTAACAGCAACCGTCGCCGCCACAACAGGTATCTGATGAAGGGGAAACGTTCTGCTCCTTTTTGCCGCTTTTGGTTTCATGTGCAGAGCGGATACTCCCGGAATGACAGTTGAATGGCGTGGCCTGTTCCAGAGGGATATCTTCGTGAGGGGGAATCGGGGTGATATCATTACGATAAGGTCGGCGAGAGTAAATACGGAAGGTTTTATCACAGACGGCCATCCGTTTGCCCCGAATCAGTTTATGCCCATCGTCATCGATAACCGCTTTCCAGGGGCCATTATAAATGACCGCCTGTTTGCGATCCAGACAGGGGCCTTCCTTGCCCTTGAATGCCTCTATCGTCAAAGAGCGAAATTCGATTCCTTCGACAACAGTCCACGGTTCCGATTGCCGGGCCAGAATGGTACAGCCGTAAAAACCGGCTTCCTCGAAAACAGCCAGGAACTCATCTTCACGGAACGCGCCGCTGATACAACCGCTCCACAGGGTCGGATCGTTTTGCAAGGCGACGGGGACATCTTCATCACAGGTGATATCGCTGATGACGGCTCGCCCTCCCCATTTGAGAACGCGGAAGATTTCCGAAAAAAGCTGTTTGCGATCCGGTTTCCCGACGAGATTGAGAACGCAATTCGAGACAACAACATCGACGGTGTTATCCGGAATGAGGGGTTTTTCGTTGCGTAACTGATCAGCAACTTCCTGGGCCTGCATCCAATCAGCGGATGTTTTAACCGGATGGCTGCTCAAATACGCTTCAAAAGCGTCGAGGTCGAGTTTCAAATCCTGAATTTTTCCCTTATGAAATTCGACGTTGGAGTAGCCAAGTTTTCGGGACATCTCCGGCTGGTATTTCCTGGCCAGCTGCAGCATCGCGTCATTGCAATCAACTCCAATCACCCGCCCTGTTTCGCCGACGACCTGAGAAGCGATATAACAGATTTTTCCACCTCCCGAACCGAGATCAAGCACCGTTTCTCCCGGTTTGACGTAACTGGAAGGATCACCACAACCGTAATCTCGCTCGATAATTTCCTGCGGGATGATCGAAAGATACTGCGCGTTGTAATCAACCGGGCAGCAAAGCGCCTGCTCTTTCTCTCGGGCAGCATCTGCATAACGATCGCGAACTGCCTGATCGATATTCAACGAGCCCTCATTATTCAACGAGCCCTCATTATTCAACGAACCCCCATTTTGGCTGCAACAGCCAGCTGCCCCTTCTGAAGTTGTCCCGTTTACGATATCAAATTGCGTCATCAGTCACTCTTTCCGTTTCCATGGTGTGAAGTAGTCGTTTGGATTTGTGT
>JALTOP010000231.1:3635-4976 GCA_027000105.1 Planctomycetaceae bacterium
TGACCGACACCCAACAACCCCACCAGAAATGGAAGGCGTTGCCTGTCGATATTGACGACACGGAACAACAGGTGAAATCTGTATTACCCAATCTGTACCACCAGAGTGATAGCAACTTCCTTGCGATCAGGTAAACATTTATCAATCCGGTTTTTGCGATGGGCTTCCGAATATGTCAACCATTGGGCACTCTCCACAGACAAAAACAGGAGAGAGCAACGATCTTTTCAGGAAATTGCTAATGCTGGTGCGTATAATACCGTGTCCCTTTTCTTTTTGACAACCCGATTCTCTCCCGGGGAAACCTGGCGTGACGTCAGTGACAGCTTGATGTCGGTGACAAAGGTCATTTTCGCCGGAGTATCTGTTTTTAACCGGGTTCTCATCCGGTATAATCTAATGTGCGGCCATATTGACTGACGGTGAAGTTCTTCACATAACCGGTTGTTGTGGGGAAAAATTCCCTATTCCGGGGTGTCTATCGCGGCGGAGCAGTTTGATTTCAGTTCAGAGTCTACCTTTCCACGACTGTTTCAGGATTTGAATTATGGATTTGAGAATGTGTCCATCTTGCCAGCAATCGGTGCTGGATGATGATGTTCAGGAATGTCCGTTCTGCGGGGCAGCGATGGATGGTTCTTCTCCCGGCAGGAAGCCTCCCACGAAAACTCCAACTGACAGGAAGCCACAAAAAGAACAGGCAACTCCTTCGAAAAGTCCACCTCCCAAGGCCGAGGAAGACGATCCTTTTGCAGTCGAAGCGCAAACGGGCAAAAAAGCGATTCCGCTACGAAGAAAACCGACTGCGAAAATGACCTACCGGGTTGTTTGCCCGATGTGCGATACCGCCGGTTTTGCCACCAAGGCTGTTGCCGGGAAAGACGTGAAGTGTCCAAACCCGAAATGCCTGATGCCCATATTTACTGCACCGGAAATAAAAAAAGAAGAGCCGAAAGTTGAAAAGAAATCGATCGTGACTCCTGCGCTGTTAGGCAGTGTGGGCGGGGCTGTTGTCATTATCGGGATTTTCCTCTTTTTCTTTCTGCAGGCTCCCGCACCGAAACCGAAACCGGTTATCGATCCGATCAATACAGGAAAAAAGTCAGAGGGGATCGAGACGCCTCAGAAAGAGGAACCGGTCAAGGTGACCAAGCAGCCTCCCAAAATCAGTCTTGCAAAACTAAAAGAACAGATACTGAAGCAGAATGCGGAAGCGGTTTTGCAGCGCAGATACAATCGCAGCAAATCATTCTGCAGAAGGCTCAGTTCCGAAATGCATGTGGAGTTGGGGGACATCAAGGCGGCCTTGTACCAACTGGAAAAGTTGGACAACCTGCAGGA
>JALTOP010000232.1 GCA_027000105.1 Planctomycetaceae bacterium
GTTTGATGGGATAGCCGAAAAGGGAAATTGCAACCGTAACAGACGCACTACTGCTGCAAGTGTACGTCTCAAATTCGACGAATACAAACCGCGTTGGAGAATTTCACAGACATCCGCAAACAGAGTCCACCGGTGCGATGACCGGAATCTCCCCGAATTCCCGTTTTTTCCTGATTCCAATTTTATTGATTCCTGATTGCTGATTCCCGATTGCTGATCTCCAATTTGACCGGTTCACAGTATTCCGGCTCAGTGCGATTCTGGCTCAGTGCGGAACTTTGAGGCTCGGTCAATGGTGGAATCGGCTCGAATTTGCACAATTCAGGCCGCTCACTACAATACGGCAGGAATAAATTGAATTGGGGCTATTGATTGAAAAGAAAAAACATGTCACGTCGAATTCTTGTTACTGCCGCGTTGCCTTATGCGAATGGGCACATTCATTTGGGGCATCTGGTGGAATATATTCAAACCGATATCTGGGTCCGCTTCCAGAAATTGCGGGGGAATACGTGCCGCTATTTCTGCGCAGATGACACGCACGGCACCGCGATCATGATCCGTGCCCGTCAGGAAAACCGGAGCGAAGAAGAGTTGATCGCCGAGATGAAGGAAGCTCATCTGGCTGACTTCACCGGTTTTCAAATCGAATTCGATAATTACGGCAGCACCAACAGCCCGGAAAATCTGGAAGCCTGCAAAATCATCTGGAAAGCGCTGCGAGCCGCCGGGCTGGTCTCTGAAAAGGATGTGACACAGCTTTTCGATCCGGAAGCAGGGACGTTTCTGGCCGATCGGTTTGTCAAGGGAACCTGTCCGAAATGCGGGGCGGTCGATCAGTATGGGGATAACTGTGAAAAGTGTGGAGCGACCTACAGCCCCGGCGAGTTGATCGACCCGGTCAGCACACTCACGGGGGCGAAACCGGAAGAACGGACCGCTTCGCATCTGTTTGTGAATATCGAAAAACTGCACGATTTTCTGGAAGAGTGGACACAATCGGGTGAGCATCTGCAGAAGGAAGTCGCCAATTATTTGAAAGGGCACTTCCTGGGCGAGCCGCTTCGCGATTGGGATATTTCCCGCCCGGCTCCCTACTTCGGTTTTGAAATTCCCGATGCGCCCGGCCATTACTGGTATGTCTGGTTCGATGCGCCGATCGGTTACATCGGTTCCACCTGGCAATGGTGCAAGGAGAATAACGAAGGGCTTTCCAAATACTGGCAAAGCAGTGATACCGAAATTCATCATTTCATTGGTAAGGATATCACATACTTTCACACCTTGTTTTGGCCGGCGATGCTGAAAGTGGCCGGATTCAACCTGCCGACCAAAGTGCATATCCACGGTTTTTTGAACGTCGATGGTGGGAAAATGTCCAAGAGCCGGGGAACTTTCATCATGGCCCGCACCTATCTGAATCATCTTGATCCGGCCTGTTTGCGATACTATTTCGCTTCAAAACTGAACAGCAAACTGGATGATATCGACCTGAACCTGCAGGAATTTACCGAGAAAGTGAACGCCGATCTGGTTGGAAAGGTCGTCAACATCGCGAGCCGATGCGCCAAGTTCATCAGCGGGAATACGCTTGGCGATGTCTATCCCGAAGATGGCGGACGCTTCCAACAGGCTGCGGAAGCGGGGGATCGCATTGCAGAACTTTATGAACAGTGTGAGTATTCACAGGCGATGCGGGAAATTCTGCAGTTGGCGGAGGTCGCGAACAAGTTTGTTGAAGATGCACAACCGTGGCTGTTGCGTAAAGATCAGGAAAAACAGGGGCAGTTGCGCGATGTCTGCACGATTGCCTTGAATTTATTCCGGCAAGTTGTCATTTATCTTTCTCCGGTTCTCCCGGAACTGGCGAAAAAGACGGGCGAACTGCTTAATGATACGCTTTCAGGTTGGGAGCAGTCGAAAACCCCGCTCACGGGTAATCGGGTCAATAAATTTTCACACATGATGAAACGGATCGAGGAAGAACAGGTACAAAAAATGGTCGAAGAATCTCGCGAAGCGGAAACGAACGAAGAAACGGAAAGCCAGGACACTCCGGCGATTGCAGAGAACTGGAATGATTCTGCCCAGCCGCTCATTGATGAGCCACTGGCTGAAGAATGCACGATCGACGATTTTATGAAAGTCGATTTGCGCGTGGCGAGAATCGTCGAAGCGAACCACGTCGAAGGAGCTGATAAACTGCTTCAATTGACCTTGAGCCTGGGGGGTGAGACAACCCGCAATGTCTTCGCAGGTATCAAGGCAGCTTATGCCCCGGAAGATCTGGTGGGGCGGCTTGTCGTTTGCGTGGCCAACTTGAAACCCCGCAAAATGCGATTCGGTCTCAGTGAAGGGATGATTTGCGCTTCCGGCCCCGGCGGGAAAGATGTCTTCCTGCTGGCTCCAGATACCGGCGCCTTACCCGGCCAGCGTGTGCACTGATTTCTGTTTTATTGTTCAAAAATTATTATTCAAAAATTATCGCTTAAAATTATGGTCGTGATGGGGGCGCTTTTGTGCCCCCCTTTTTCATGACGTTCGTGATAGACGTTCATGATATGGGTGACATAGGCGTTCATAATGCAACAAGCTTGATTGGTGCAAACTTCATGTAAAGATTGCAAGAGTTGGTATTACGAAAAAATTCCTCTTCCCAAGCAACGCGTTTGACGATAGATTTCCCCTCCTACACGAAAAACGTCACTCTTTTCCCTTTCCTTTTGACGTTACAGACCCACCTTTTCTGTTATTCAACAACCCTTCCGAAAAACCTTGTTTGATTCCCGGCTGGTCTGGCTGATAGGCAAGCAGTCGGGAGTTGTGCAGAAACCACTTTCCTGTCTTTGACTACCTGTCGCATACCGAATTCGTTTTCGATCAGTTCCATTCAGTCCAGCCCTGGCGGACGGAATTGTAACGAAAAACGAAGGAGAACTGTCGAATGAAACGACCACGTTTACCACTGTTGCTGCTTTGTTGTTCCCTTGCGTTTTCCCAACTCGCCTGTAATCAGGCACCACGCAGACATCTGCGCTTGAGTCAGCATCGGGCAATGAAGCTCTACACGGAAAATCAGCAGCTGATTGGTGAAAACCAGATGCTCGCTGCAGAGGCGATGCAGTACCAGCAAACCCTGGGATCGTTGAGCGCAGAGCGGGATAGGCTCCATCAACAGTTGGATATCGCGAATCAGCGACTGGCCAATATAAATTCGGAACGGAGCGAATTGCAGCGGCGGTACAAACAGTTGCTTGTCAGTTCAGGCAGCAATAAAAGTCCCCTTTCCGACGCGGCAACGAAACGGTTTCAGGACCTGGCGAAGAAGTATCCAGATTTCGAATTCGATCCGCACACCGGCGTCAGTAAATTTCATTCCGACATCCTGTTCTCCTCGGGCAGCGATCGAATCAGGGAATCTGCAAAACCGCTGCTGAACGATCTGGTCGCGATTATGAATGAAGGTTCTGCCAGGAATCTGAATCTGCTGGTCGTCGGACATACTGATGATCAACCGATTGACAAATCGAAAGTGCATCATCCTACCAACTGGCACCTTTCCACCGACCGGGCAGATGCCGTCGTGCTGGCTTTAACCAAGGCAGGCATTGATGGCCGGAGATTGGGAGCAGCCGGTTATAGTAAAAACCAGCCACTCGTTCCCAATACCGATGATCAGGCACGTCAACGAAATCGTCGCGTCGAAATTTATGTGTTAGCCCCGGATGCTGTCGTTGCAGGTTGGGATCCGCATCAGGTGAGATAACAGCCATTCCGCGGGCATGGATGCCCATACAGCGGAATGCACGCGGACAGGCGGCAGGAGTTGCATGGATGCGACTTCGGTCGCCTTTTTGCGTAGAAATCCGCACTACCAATATGAAAGATCGACACGGCGATGCTACCCGATGCAAGCGGTGCTATCCGATACTGCGAAACGACCTGATACAAGCGACATTGCCGGATACTGGGGCGTTGTCAGGTTCAAGTTGGGGGATTTCCTCTTTTTTACCCTTTTCTTTCTTTCATCAGTGCTGGTAAAATGGAGTTGGGCGGCGGTTGCGCTGTCCTGCACGCCGCGGGTGGCCGCACAACTTCCTTCCTGAAAACCTGAAAATAAAACCGGACAGTTCTCATGTTCATTCGATGTGCTGCAATTCTGGTGGGCGCTTTTGTTGGCGTACTCATTGGCCCGCTCGTTCCTTCTTCCTTGCCAGCCGCAGAGCCGAGTCAGGCGGAACAGGAGGCGTTTTTCGAAAAACATGTCCGCCCGGTTCTTGTGGAAAAATGCCAGAAGTGTCACGGGAAAGAAAAACAGTGGGCCGAGCTTCGCTTGGATTCCCGCAAAGGAATACTTAAAGGTGGTGAAAGCGGCCCCGTTGTTGTTCCGGGAAAACCGGAGAAAAGCCTGCTGATCGCGGCGATTTCGCATTCCGATGAAGCCTCTGAGATGCCTCCGGAAGAAGAGAAACTCGCCGACGAGGTGATTGCCCACTTGGCTCACTGGATCAAAACGGGGGCGTATTGGCCTGAATCCGATGCCGTTGAAGAGGAAGTTGATTACTTCGTCCAGGCAAAATCGCATTGGGCGTTTTTGCCGGTCAAGAAGCCGGATATTCCCGAGCTTCCGGCTGGTTATCGCGCCGGCAACGCGATCGATCATTTCATCGCCCGCAAACTGAAACAGCAAAACCTGAAGCAGTCCCCGCCGGCTGATCCCCGCACATTGCTTCGTCGTTTATCCTACGATATTACCGGGCTGCCTGCAGAGTACACGCAGGTGCAACAATTTCGTCAGGATTCCAGCATCGAAAATTATACCAGGCAACTCGACAACATGCTTGCTTCGGTTACTTACGGTCAGAAATGGGGCCGCCATTGGCTTGATCTGGCCCGCTATGCTGACACCAAAGGCTATGTTTTTCAGGAGGAACGCCGTTATCCTTTTTCCTACACG
>JALTOP010000233.1:0-6485 GCA_027000105.1 Planctomycetaceae bacterium
GTCCTGGGTGAAGCTCTTTTTCAGATTCTTGGTTGTCAACTGGATCGCCCCGAAAGCCTGTTCATCAGAACCGGACAACGGCGCACACATCATGGAGCGAATCTGCAATGCGGAGGCGGATTCACTATCACGAAATCGGGTATCGTCTGCAATATCCTCGCACAGAATCGCCTCCTGATCATGAAGGGCCCGTTCAACAACCGTCATACTGACAGGAACATCGGTTGGTTCGTCTCCCGAACCGCTTCTTACCGCCTTGACGACGGGCAACCTGGAATCGGGATCCAGTAAAAGGACGTAACCGAGTTCAATTTGCGGAAAGATGCGAAACAGACATTCCAGCGTTTTTTTCAAAACGGCTTCCAAATCGATTGTGCGACCGAACAGCTTGCTCAATTCAAGTATCGCTCGCAGTTTCGCTTCCGGCCGAACGTCCAACCGCACAGAACGGGAGAGGGCATTAATAGTGGTGATAATAGAAGAGGAAGACTCCAGCTCCCCATAAAACGAATCGTCCTCCATTGTTGGAGAACCGGACGAGAAACGGCCTTCTTCGTCGGAACGCCCATCAGCAAGGGTGGCATCGATCTGTGGAAGTTCGTTAATGTACTCCAACACAATATCGCAGATGCGGATGCGATCGTTCTCTTTAAGCAACTGCAGGCCGACGACCTTCTCTCCATTGACATAGGTTCCGTTCCGACTGCCCAAATCTTCAATCACATAGGAATCGCCCTGACGCATCATTCGGGCGTGCTGTCTACTGATGACAGCATTCTCCAGAACGACTTCGCAACTCGGATGCCGCCCCAGCACCAGACGATCCGCAACAAGTTCATGAAGTTCGCCAATGCGACGGCCTTGGACAACGCGCAGGAAAGCCACGTACAACACCCCGTTCAAATTTGACAAAACCAGAAAGTAAAACGCCGGAAAGCAAAACAGAGCTGTCTGGCAGACCGAATTACTCTCAAGTGCGAAAACCGACCAGTCTGATGACGGTTGGCCAATATGTGGTAGAATCAAACCTTACACGGATGCCCCGCGAAAGTCCATAGCACAAAGAAAGCCCCGCCAGGGGGCTTCCATGAACGCGCCGCCCTACCGGAACACCTGCCCTGCCGCCTCCGATGTCATACGTAGCGTAGCCAGGTTGGAGACATTCGGCTCCGGAATAAGAGACGTGTGGCGATATCACGCTAAAAGGGGAGCAATGACCAGCGCAACGACACTCATCAGTTTGATAAGAATGTTCAAGCTGGGGCCGGCTGTATCCTTGAAGGGATCTCCGACGGTATCGCCAATTACTGATGCCTTGTGAGCTTCACTCCCTTTCCCCCCGAATTCACCTCCTTCGATATGCTTTTTGGCATTATCCCATGCCCCGCCAGCATTCGCCATGAACAGGGCAAGCATCACACCGGAAACAGTGACGCCGATTAACAAACCGCCTAGCATTTCCGCACCGCCGAACAGGCCGACAAGGATGGGGGTCAAAACTCCCATCAACGCCGGGACGGTCATCTCACGAATGGCAGCGGAGGTGGAAATATCTACACAGCGTGCATAGTCCGGCTTACCTGTTCCTTCGAGAATCCCGGAAATTTCACGAAACTGTCTACGGACTTCTTCAATCATGGCGAAAGCGGCCCGCCCAACGGCTCCGATAGCAAAAGCGGAGAAGAGATAGGGCATCATCCCCCCCAGAAACAGCCCCGCCGTCACTCTGGGATTGGCGATATCAATTGAATCGACTCCGGCCTGTTCCCGAAAAGCTGCAAACAGAGCCAGTGCGGTTAACGCGGCTGAACCAATCGCAAAGCCTTTCCCGATCGCCGCGGTCGTATTCCCGACTGCATCGAGCTTATCGGTTCGTTCACGAACTTCCGAAGGGAGTTCAGCCATTTCGGCCAATCCGCCTGCGTTATCGGCGATCGGGCCGTAGGCATCGACAGCCAACTGGATGCCCGTGGTCGCGAGCATTCCGAGTGCTGCGATGGCAATTCCATACAATCCGGCCCAGTGGAACGATACCAACAAAGCTGCAATCAGACAGAGAACGGGTAAAGCGGTTGACAACATCCCCACGCCCAAGCCTGAAATAATGTTTGTGGCCGGCCCGGTCTGGGATTGATGGGCAATTTTGCGGACGGGGCCTTTCCCTTCGGCTGTGTAGTATTCGGTCAGTAAGCCAACAGCAACTCCCACCAACAGACCAACAACGATCGCCCAGAAAATTCCACTTCCGGCGTATTGAACCCCTCCCAAAGTGAACGCCTCCGGGGCGAGCCAATCGACCAGAGGATAAGAGAAGGCAACCATTGAACCGGCTGCCACAAATGTTCCCACGTTAAGAGCGGCCTGCGGGTTCCCTCCCTCTTTTGTCTTTACAAGAAAGGTTCCGACAATCGACATTACAATACCGACAGATGCCAAAAGCAGGGGAAGAACGACCATTTCTGCGGATCCTGCTGCAGCCCCCAGCACCATCGCCCCGATCACAGAACCGACATACGATTCAAACAGGTCGGCTCCCATACCTGCGACATCGCCCACATTATCGCCCACGTTATCTGCAATCGTTGCCGGGTTGCGGGGGTCATCTTCCGGAATACCTGCCTCCACTTTTCCGACCAGATCGGCTCCCACATCAGCCGCCTTGGTAAAGATCCCACCGCCAACACGGGCGAACAGGGCAATTGAACTGGCTCCCATGGCAAAACCGCTTAAAATCGGAAGCACGTGCCCCCGGAGTTCTTCGACACCGAAGCCGTATTGGGACGCATAGATAAAAAACAGACCGGAAAGCCCAGCCAAACCAAGCCCAACAACACACATTCCCATCACCGTCCCGCCGGAAAAGGCAACCATGAGTGCCTGATTCAAACTGGTACGAGCTGCCTGCGTGGTACGCATATTCGCAGAGGTGGCAATTCGCATTCCAAAAAAACCTGCCAAACTGGAGCAGAACGCACCGACAATAAATGACAACGCGATCAATTGATGCCCTGACTTGTAGGTGACAAAGAGAATACCGGCGACGATAATCACAAAGCCGAATAGAATGGAATATTCTCTTTTCAAGAACGCCATCGCCCCCGTATGGACAGCTCTGCCTATTTCCTGCATCCGCTCATTTCCCGGATCCTGGCTATTGACCCATTTCGACTTTATCAGAGCAAAAACCAAAGCCACCACACCAGCAATAAAACTGATAATTACAATCTTGGATGGATCCATCGTTCTTTCTTCTTTGCCTGCAAAAAGGTAACCTGTTCGATGTAATTTCAAGCCGAATGACAGAGGAATTCTGCCTGAAATGATCCCGGCAAAACATGAAATCCCTCTGATGCGTGAGAGTGTAGTGTTTCTTTTGAATTATGAAAGTGATGTTTGCCAAGATAAATCGAATAATGGCAACTCTAACGGGAAGGCCGCCTCAGGCCGCATCGAACTGCGTCACACTTAACGGTCAGATGCCAACAAACAGCGTGCCGGTATGGGAAAGCCAGCCAGTAAAACATCCCGACAGCCGAACCCCGGTAAGTGATGGGAAAGATAATTGAAATGAATCGAATTGTTGCGTTTGGGGAAATCATGTGTCGCCTGGCAACGCCTGGGCACAAACGGTTTGGACAAGCAATGCCGGGCCAGTTGGATACCACTTTTGCGGGAGCGGAAGCTTCGGCTGCTGTCTCCATCGCTCATCTGGGAGGTCACGCCTCATTTGTCACCGCCCTGCCCGATCACGCTCTGGCAGATGCCTGTCTGGCCCAACTACGATCTTTCGGTGTCGAAACAGAGCATATCATGCGCGTATCACAGGGGCGATTGGGGCTTTTTTTCTACGAAGCCGGTTCGAACCAACGCCCTGCCAATGTCATTTATGATCGCGAAAATTCTTCTGTTTCAATCACCCCAGCCGCCCAATACGACTGGGGCGCGATTTTCGAGGGAGCGGAATGGCTGATTCTGTCCGGTATCACCCCCGCTATTTCAAAAAATGCGGCTGAAGTGACGGAAATTGCCATGCAGCAGGCTCATGCTCACGGGGTAAAAATTGCCTGTGACATGAACTATCGCAGCAAGCTCTGGAATTGGGATCCTCCCCTGAAGCCGCGTGAACTGGCATCACAAACGATGAGAAAGCTGCTCCCGTATGTCACGCTCTTTCTGGGAGGAGAGCAGGATGCTGCGGAAATTCTGGGGATCACTGCCGACGAAAACAGCGATCAGCCGCTGCTCGATATTGCACGCCAAATCTCAAAGCGGTATCCCCAAATGACGCATGTCGCGATGACCTTACGCAAATGCTTCTCTGCCAACCACCATTCTTTGGGAGGTGCCCTGTATGTTCGGGAAGAAGACGAACTATTCCGTGCTCCCCTGCAGAACGGCCAATATCAACCGTATCAAATTACCGATATTGTCGATCGACTTGGCGGCGGGGACGCCTTTACCGCCGGCTTGCTTTTTGCAATGGGCGATCCCGACCTGAATGACCCACAAAACACGATCAACTTCGCCACCGCGGCTGCCTGTCTGTCTCACACGATCGAAGGAGATTATAATCTGGCCACGAGAACGGAAATCGAAACGCTGATGCACGGGGAACTTTCCGGTCGGGTCAATCGCTGACACGCTTTCCTCTATTCCTGTTTCCGCTTATTTCTCACTCCGCTATTTCTGCTGAGGACGGAAACAGATGGAGTGCCGCACACCAAAGTACCCTGCATCAGCCCGAAATTCGTGCTGATATTCGTACTGAAATCAAACACGCCGATTCGTCGATCTCGGTCGGTCTATTTTGCGTTCTGCCCTGCTTTAGTTTCCGCCTTGCGGTTCAATAATTCTGCATGGACACGGGCGACGTTCCACATGTACCGACTGATATGCTGAGTTTTTTGATGATCTTTCCAGGCCAGCGTGATATATTTCCGAGCCAACTCCGCTTGGGAATGAGCTTCGTAATATAAACCGAGATACAGTTGCGCGTAAAACAGACGCCCCGCCAGAACATCGGCGGCTGGTTCCCCCTCACGAGCCTTGTTCAAAACATCTTCCGGAGTCGCTTTTCCCTGAAACATCGCGTAGACGGTCATCAACGGAATGCGGGGGTCGTTCTTGATTGGCAGCATCTGCCGACGCGCTTTCTCCAGCCCATCCGTTTTCGCCATGCAAAGAAATCGCCAGACAGAATTTTCAACATCGTTGTCGTGATAGGTCTGATATAGAGCGAACTGCCTAGCTCCTTCCTGATACATTCCTGCGTAGTAATGCGAGATTCCGCGTTCCCACAATTTCTGCTCTGCTTCGGGCCGTAATTTGACAAACTGATCGAAAGCTGCAACAGACTGCTTGAACTCTCCCAGCTGAAAATTGATGTATCCAAGCTGATACCAGACAGGGGCGTTGTCGGGCTCCCGTTTTGCGATTTCATTCAATAACTTCCTTGCCCGGGCATTACGATGTTCAGCAATCGCCTGCCTCGCCTGTTCCTTCAACTGTCCAAGTGTCGGCTCCTTTTCTGATCCAGCGTACGCCGAAACTGCAGCCAGCAGAAAAAAGAACAAGATCCCAAATTGACTGATTATTTTCATGATCATTCCAGTAAGCTGTAATGCTGTAATAAAGGAAGGAAAAATCAAACTCCTGCCTGTCTTGTGCGAAGTGCCCTACGAAGCGCCCACGAGTGTCCTACGCAAGATTGGCCACTAAAATCAACGTGGAAATTTGCTCAACATGCTAACGGAACAGGTAAACGAAACGGGCATTGGTGAACATCAAACTCGATTTAGCTCCCGGTTTTCCCTATACTTGATTTACCCTGCTGTCCGTCTGAATCGTTGAAGGCCCGGCGGTAAAGCTCAATACTGATAAATTGATACCGATAAGAGTAGGACATACCCGGATTGAGGTAAAGCTCGGAGGTGGGGTTTTATTTTTCCCGCCACAACGGCTTCCGTAAAACGAACCAAAAATACAGAAGGTGCGTCCGCTAATCGAATCCCTCCTTGCGATGTGAATGGCACGACAATGAACAGAAAATATTTGCTGGAATTCGAGTTCGTTCACTTCTCTCCTTTGGTCACGGTTCTTTTTGTTTTTCTGGGGCTTCCAGTCTTCTCCGGGGTTCATTGGGGAAAAGGATCCGCTGTTTTTGCCGAAGAAAAGTCGATTGTCCAATCGAAAGAAATCGCCGCCAAAGTCGAATTTTTTGAAAAAAAAGTTCGTCCGGTTTTTGTGGAGCATTGCCAGAAGTGCCACGGCCCGGAAAAACAGGAGGGCGAATTTCGCATCGACTCCCGATCTTCCATTTTACGGGGCGGAGAGACCGGCCCTGCAATCAATCTGGAATCCCCGGCGGAAAGTGAATTGCTACTGGCGATCAATTATGATCCGGACGGCTATCAGATGCCCCCCGACAAAAAACTCTCTCCGGAAGAGATCGGAGCGATCACCAAGTGGATTCAGGAGGGAGCAAT
>JALTOP010000233.1:6495-10929 GCA_027000105.1 Planctomycetaceae bacterium
CAATCTGGCCGAAAAGTGAGACAGTCGATCAGGTTGGGCAGTCCAGCAAGTTTGTTCTCCGGACCGATCACTGGTCGCTACAACCAATCATCCGGCCAGCTGTTCCCGATGTGAAACAGGGCGACTGGCCCCGTTCGCCGATCGACCGTTTCATTCTGGCAAAACTGGAAAAGGCAGGACTGAAACCTTCCGGGCCGGCAAATCGCTCCGTTCTCGCAAGGCGACTCTACTTTGATCTGATCGGTCTTCCCCCGACGCCGGAACAGCTTGACCAATTCCTGAATGATTCCGCCCCCGATGCTTACGAGCAACTTGTGGAACGGTTGCTCGCCTCCCCTCATTACGGGGAACGCTGGGCAAGACACTGGCTCGATCTGGTGCGATACGCCGAAACATACGGCCACGAATTCGATTATGAAATTTCCCATACGTTTCATTATCGGGATTACGTGATTCGCGCTTTCAATGAGGACATCCCCTTCGACCAGTTCGCTCTCGAACATTTCGCAGGGGATCTGCTGGAACATCCCCGCTACCGGGCGGATGTTGACGAAAATGAATCAGTCCTGGCGACCGGGTTTTTCTGGATGGGGCAGGGGAAACATTCTCCGGTGGATATTCGAGCCGAACAGTGCGATTTGATCGATAATCAGATCGATGTTCTATCGAAAGCCTTTTTGGGAACCTCGGTTGCCTGCGCGCGATGTCACGATCACAAATTCGATCCAATCTCCATCAAGGACTACTACGCTCTTTCCGGCGTCATGGAGAGTTCCCGCAGACATTACGCCGACATTCGCAGACAGGAACCGCTCAATGAGACAATCCGACAGATTCACCGATTGAAAAAGGAGTATCGTGCAGCACTGATCGAGTTCAGTGCCGGTCAGTTGCAGCAATTTCTGAATGAATTGATGCGGGATGACGCGCTGGTCGACTGGGAAGCACCAGAACTGAATCGGCCCGAACATCCCCTTTACATCTGGAAGCAGTTTCGGTCGTTGAACGATGCGAAAGAAATATCACTGAAGAAAAACCAGATTCAAAGTCAGCTACAGAAACGAAAACTGCAGCAGAGCAAGGCGGACAAACAGTCTGTCGTTTACGCCGGTTTCGCCCACGGGCTTCCCGCAGGCTGGAGTCGCTACGGTCAGGCATTTCTTCAACCGGAACATTCAGGGGAAACATTGATTACAAGCCCTGACCCCTGGAAGCCGGTTCTGGCGGTGCATGGAAACAATACGTTACATTCCGGAACAGCGAGCGGTCGCAGTTACGGCGTTCTCCGCTCTCCCACGTTTATCATTGACAAACCGTTTATCGACTATCATCTCTGCCGATCCTCGGGAAATCGCCTGACAATAAAACGACACCGCGGGCAATTGAATCGTGGCCAGATCAATCTGATCATTGATGGTTTCCAGCTCATTAAAGATCCGATCTACGGAGGGTTATCTCTGCAAATCCCTGTAGCGGATCAGCCCCGCTGGGTGCGGCAGAATGTGCAAAAATGGATCGGGCATCGTGCCTACATCGAAATATATGATGAAGAAGAAGGGTTTGTGCAGATTGATCAGATCCGTTTTTCGGACGATCAACATCAAACCGAGCGTCCACTGCCCGCGCTGACAGCCATGCTTGAACAGGATCGGATTCGCTCCCTGTCCGACCTGAAGAATCATTATCGCCTGCTGTTTCAACAGGCCATCGACCAATATCGGGCCTGCAAAGACGATTCAGCTTCACTCGATCGGCAGCAGCGAACGCTAATCAACTGGATGCTCAAGCAACTGAAGCAAAGTGGCATGAAAACGGAGCGTCCCGAGTGGCTTGACCGCTTTTATCTACAACTGAAAGAACTCGAATCGAAACTCGGAAAACCGAACCTGGCGTTGGCGACGACAGAAGGTTCCGGTTTGAATTCTCCACACCTGATTCGGGGCAATCCCAAAAAACCTGCTGAAGAAATTCCCCGCCGTTTTCTGGGAATCTTCGGAGGCAAAAAAGAGGCGATCCCGCAGCATTCCAGCGGACGCCTGGAAATTGCCCGAAGCATTGTCTCCAAACAGAATCCCCTGTTCGACCGGGTGATCGTCAATCGTATTTGGGAACATCATTTTGGACGGGGACTGGTTGCCACTCCCGATGATTTCGGGAAAATGGGAATACCGCCGAGCCATCCGAAACTGCTCGATTATCTGGCAAGCGAATTTCGCAGCCATCATCGCAGCATCAAGTGGTTGCACCGCGCGTTGCTGAATACTTCAACCTACCGCATGAGTAGCAAATTGAGGGAAGATGCGCTGGAAGAGGATCCGCAAAACAGACTCTGGCATCGCATGCCCGTTCGCAGACTGGAGGGAGAGGCGATTCGAGACGCCATGTTGACGGTTTCCGGCAGACTGAACCCGCAAATGTATGGCCCATCGATCCCTCCTTACCTGACGCCGTTCATGCTGGGACGGGGACGCCCCCCTGTTTCTGGGCCACTTGATGGAAATGGACGCCGGAGCATTTATATCAATGTCAGGCGTAATTTCCTCACGCCCTTATTTCTGGCCTTCGATTATCCCCTGCCCACCAGCACGACCGGGCAGCGATCTGTTTCCAACGTACCAGCTCAGGCACTGACATTGCTGAATAATCAGTTTGCGGTACAGCAGGCACACCACTGGGCGGTCTCGCTGCTTGGGGGGAAAAAGGGATCGCCGGAAAAATTGATCCAACGCATCTATCTCCAGGCTTTTTCCCGCGAACCAACACAACCTGAAATCGACAAAATCACCCGTTTTGTAAAAGATGAACTGCAAACCGGCCGGAGTGAAATTGATGTCTGGAGTGATGTTTGCCATATCATGTTCAACGTGAAAGAGTTTGTGTTTATTCGCTAAAGTTTATACGGTTCGCTACTGATATACAGATTGTAGACAAACGGTTTGTAGACAGGTCGTAATCAGAGCAAACCGTGACTGCGCCGAGGCAGTCAGGTAAGATAGCAGGGGTATGTGGCGACATCCCCTGTTTATACTGCGTGCCCTATCTGGTATGCTGCCACGCTTAATCGGCCAACTGGAGGTTGGTGCCACAAACACACTGAGAAAATGGAGAGGCAGTTGATCCGCAAATTATTCCCTTCCGGGAAAAAGCAATTTCTGGCCAGTGTTCTCGATTATTCGGGAGCCAACCGCCTGCTGCGTCATTGGAATAGCTGGTCGGGCCTGCTTGTATTGAATTACCACCGAATCGGCGACCCGTTGAGTTGCGAATTTGATCGTAATCTGTTTAGTGCCTCTCAGGAAAATTTTGAAAAACAGGTTCGCTTGTTTCAATCTTGTGCCGATTTGATTACTACCGATGATTTACAGACCGTCCTGAAAGCTAACAGGGGAAAACACATTCTCATCACATTTGACGATGGATACCGTGATAATTACGAATTGGCATTTCCTGTCTTGAAGTCTTGTAACGCATCTGCCCTTTTCTTCATCGCCACCAGCTTCATTGATAGTCCACGATTTGCTTGGTGGAGCGAGATCGCCTGGATGATTCGAAACGCTCGGGTAAAATCAATTCCTGCTAACAAGTGGTTTGATGCCCCCTTGGAAATTGATGAAGGATACCCTTCACAAGCAATCGGAAAAGCTGTTCGCAGATATTGGAATTTGAGGGATGACGAAACTGACGCCTACCTTTCCAGCTTGGCACAAGCTACGAAGGCTGGGCGTTGCCCTGCTTCGCTTGCTGAAGATCTCAGAACGAATTGGGAGATGATTCAGGAAATGTACAAGGCTGGAATGGGATTCGGAGGCCATACGGTGAACCATCCCGTTCTTGCCCAAATTCCCCCTTCTCGCCAACGTGAAGAAATTGCAGGCTGCCGGGATCGATTAACCGAAAAACTCGGAACCGCACCACTCTGTTTCGGTTACCCGGTCGGTCAGGCCCACATGTTTACTTCCGAAACAAAGCAAATTCTTCAGGAAGAGGGCTTTCGTTTCGCCTTCAGTTTCTACGGCGGCTATCAGATTCCTTCCCGGCAGGATTGGCTGGATATTCCAAGATGTTCAGTTGAATACTCGATGCCACAGGTTATCCTGAATTCCCGTCTGACAATTCCGCAGATATTTGCAAAGAATTAGTGCTTTTTTGCTATTCTTTCCGCCAGACGGTTGACGCTTGAAAGCGGATCGGGGATAACTCTCGTTTGTTTTTCAGGATTGGTGGGCGGCCGGTCATACGCCAGATTGGTGCGTATGGTTTGATTCGTCTCGCCTAATGACAGTAAATTTGTCTATCAATGAGGTCATTATGTTAGTTCAGTCGAGGTGTAACTGATGGGGCATTATACCGGTGCGAAAGCCCGAATTAACCGGCGTTTGGGAGCAGCAGTATTTGAAAGTGCGGGGGCACTGAGAGCTTTTGAGAAACGGGATT
>JALTOP010000233.1:10939-17324 GCA_027000105.1 Planctomycetaceae bacterium
ATTTTCCCCCCGGGATGCACACTCGGCGGAAAAAACCGACGAACTACGGTCTGGCGCTGACTGAAAAACAGAAAATCAAATACTATTACGGGTTCCGTGAACGTCAGTTGCGCAAATACTTCAAGGAAGGGCGTCGCCTCAAGGGAAACACCGGGGAGAATCTGCTCATCCTGTGTGAGCGTCGTCTCGATAATGTCGTTCGAAGGGCCGGTTTTACCAAAACCCGCCCCCAGGCGCGGCAGGGGATCGTCCACTCCCACTTCCAGTTGAATGGGCGGACTGTCAACAAGCCATCGATCATGGTGAAACCGGGGGACGTGATCACACTCAGGAATCGCCCCAATTTGCAGAAAATGTATCGGGAAATTGTTGATAACCACCATGCAGAGGGCTGCGACTGGATCTCCTTCGACGAAAAAGAGTTGAAAGCGATCGTGACTTCACTGCCAACCTATGACGATGTCAGTCTTCCCGTCGATGTTGGACAGGTCGTGGCGTTCCTGAGTCGCTAACGGTTGTTACGAGAACAATTCTCAAAGAGTCGGAATACAAACTCCGGCTCTTTTTTTGTGCGTGGCCGACACGCAACCCTCACATACAAAGCTTGTTCAAACCTGACACATCTGCTCTCACGTCAGACGTTCCCATCAGATATGTCAGTTGCACCAACGGCCTCGAACCTCCCCGATTTGATCTATCCGGTACGTTCTACCCAGTGAGTTCTATCCCGCCTCTTTTGGCCGGTTCGAGCGATCCGATACATGCTGTTGGCGAAGCGACATGTCGTTAAAAAAAGAACCGAGAGGCGAAGGGGAATGTCAGACTCCGCGGGGCTGATAATCTCCCGGCATATCTGGTTGCTGCCAACTGCTCATGCCGCCGTCAATGAGAAGCATCTGCCCATGAACGTGTCGTGCGGCGTCACTGGCAAGATAGACCGCCCCGTCTCCACAAACTTCCGGACCAGGAACCTGTCCGTTCGGGGTGTGCAGTTCCATCCATTTTTTGAACCGGGGGTCTTCTTCGATGATCGATGTCAACGGCGTACTGACCAACCCCGGAGCCAATCCGTTGACACGAATATTGTACGGTGCCAGAGAAACGCAAAACGATTTCACCATCATCTCGACCGCTCCTTTTGAAGCGTCGTAACAGGTATGAACCGGTTCGGCCAGCCGTCCGTTAATCGAACCGATCATGATCACGCGACCGGCGACATCGTTCTTTACCCAATTTTGGGCGAATCGTTGTGTCAAAAAATAGGGGGAAGCGACATTGAGCCGCATGGTCGTGTGATAGGTTTCCAGATCCATTTCCAGAAACGGTTTGTCGATATATGTTCCTGCGTTATTGACGAGAATATCGATACCGGGCATCGTGGCGATCGCTTTTTCGTAAACTTCCTCTACAACCGTTTCAGTCGGACCGGAAAGATCACCCGTAATAAATTCCGCGCGAACGCCGAAATTGCGGCAATTCGCAACAACCCGTTCCGAATCCTCTCCGGCTCGACGACCGTGAATAACAACGTCTGCCCCGGCTGCGGCAAATGCCTCCGCAATCGCCTGCCCAACCCCTTTGGTCGAACCGGTAACCAATGCCTGATGACCAGTTAAATCAATCATTGATACTTCCGTTATGCAAAATTCTCGCTATGTAAATCAATATCTTCGGGTAATGTCCAGCGAAACAATTTCCCGGTTCTTAATGGATGCGGTACGTCGTGACGCATTTTGCAAAATGAATTCAATAAAACAGGGGAATTACCAAACTCGTAATCTGCACAGGGAAATTATTTCAGAACTGTTCCCAGGCATCAAACAATATCAACAATAACGGCCGAATCTTCAGTTTCTGTTGATCGAAAAAGCGAACTCGTCGTAGCAAAGCCTACTTTTTTTTCTTCGGTTTTCTTTTTTTCTTTTTTTTCGGTAGCTGGTAATCCGGATCAAGATAGTCGAGCCGGCGTTGAACCCCGTCGGAAGCGAGCAACTCCGGTTTCAAATCTCTGTGAGAGATGTTGAATTGATAGCCGGCGGAATGATCCTGCAACAGAACAACTGTGTTCAAAATCAGAACAGCTTCCACGGGATCGTCCGTTTTCTTCAGAACATCCACAAGAATCGGAACCGGATCGGCTGCTTCAATCAATCCCAGAAATTCCGCCGCTCTGGTTCGTACAAGCAAATTGCCATCCTGTCTGGCAAGCTGTTTCGCCTTTTCGATAAATGGACTCGCCTGCTTGGCAAAACAACTGCAAACGATCAATCCCCAATAACGTTGCCAATCGTCCGGGGAAGCCAAGGCGTTCCCGATACCGGATTTCGCATCAGGAAAGGGCAACAGGCACAGATTGGCAATCTCGTTCAACCGCACGATCTCCTCCCGATGCGTCTGCCCGAACCCAACAGGGTCGTCAAAAGCGTTTTTAATCAGGTAGCTTTCCGGATAAAGACTCAAATCGGGGAGTCCTTCGACTGTCTCTTTCATTATTTTCCGCATGCGAGAAACGGTTTCTGCATAGCGTGGATCCTTTGCCAGATTGTTGATTTCATGCGGATCGCTATCGATGTCGTACAGGGCTTCGCAATCACGTCTTTCGAAAAATTCACGCTGGGTTCGGTTCAATTTCCCTTCCCGATACAACCTGCGCCATTCCTGATAGGCGAGCATGCGGTAGCGGTAATTGTTTTGCAGACCATCGACATTGAACGGCTGGTAGCTCCTCACATATTCAAACCGCCCTTTTCTGATCGTGCGAACCAGATCATATTTTTCGTCGAACCGATCAGCGTATCCATAGGAGAAATCCCGCCGATTCAACTCATCCAGGCTGATTCCCTTGCCGAGAAACGGTTTTCCGTCGACTCCGGGAGGTACTTTGACACCTGCCAGGTTCAAAGCTGTCGGCCCGAAATCGATGAAACTGACAAAGCCGGAAATTCTTGAACCGGGCGCAACCGGAACAAGATGCTTAAAGTTTTCCGGCACACGGATAACCAGCGGCACATGCAGACCACTTTCGTACGCATAGCCCTTTCCCCGAGGCAGAACTCCGCCGTGATCACCAAAGTAAAATATAAACGTATCCTCCAACAGACCTTCATCACGAAGCTGTTCGACGATCGCTCCAATCTGGGCATCAACCTTGCGGATATTGTCTCGATAGCGGGCATTGGTGTATCGAAAAGTGGGGGTATCGGGATGATACGGCGCGACGAAAACAGTATCCGGATCGGTTGTCGTCGCTTCATTTTTCATCGACTCGGCTGAAAAATGGAGGGAGCTTTCATGCGTTGTCGTGAAACTTTGCTGATGAAAGAAGGGCTGCCCCGGTTTGCGGGATCGCCAGGATGCTTTTCGGGATGTTTCGTCCCAAACCTGCTTTCCTTCCAATGCATTATAATCGGTTTTTACATTGTTGGTTGTGTGATAGCCGGCCTGTCTCAAATAGACAGGAAACATTTCCAGCCCACGGGGAAGCGGTACCGCTTTGTATTTTCGATGGAATTGCGTTCCGATACGCGGGGCGTAGCAACCGGTAATAAGTGTCGTGCGGGCCACCGAACAAACCGGACTATTGGAAAAGGCGTGATCAAAAATCAGCCCGTGTTCGGCCATTTCCTTAATTGCAGGTGTTTCCGCCCCATGTTCGTCGAACAGTTTGAGATAGTGTGTCGAATTATCTTCGGAAATCAGCCAGACAATATTCGGTTGACTGGCTCCAGGCCGATTAGCCGCCCGCAGCGGAAAAGCGATTGAACAACAAAGAAGAAAAAAGCAACCGGCCAGCAACAATCCATTTTTCATCATGATTGGTTCCTGAACTAAATTCTGACAAAGCGACAACACAGGGGTAAATACAGTCACTGGCTAAGCTGTTGTTTCCAGTTTCCCCCATTTTTTATCTATCATTTCGCTCCAGAATATCATTGGTTGCAGATTAACAAAAGGCATCTCGGCAAGGTTACTCGACATTATGAACGAGAACTGTTCTACTGGTGCCATCCTTGCCGTTCGCACTGCGTCAGAATTGAATGGAGAATTTTCATGTTCCGTTTCCCGAAAGAACGCTTCATTTCTGCTTGGGGATTGCCTGCAAATTTCTGCACTGCCATTTTCTGCATTGTTTCTTTCTGCGTAATTTCCATGTTTTTCATTTCTGTGTCTTACAGCGCGGAGCGTCCGAATATCGTTGTCATTCTCAGTGATGACATGGGGTTTTCAGATATCGGGTGTTTTGGTGGTGAGGCGGAAACACCGAATCTTGATCGACTGGCGGCAGGCGGATTGCGATTCACACAGTTCTACAATACCGGTCGATGCTGTCCGACACGTGCCTGCCTGCTGACGGGACTTTACCCGCACCAGGCGGGTGTCGGGCATATGATGGAGGATCGGGGCTTCGCCGGTTATCGTGGAGATTTGAATTCTTATTCCTTAACGATCGCAGAAGTATTAAGAACAGCCGGATACGCGACATTCATGGCGGGGAAGTGGCACGTCACCAAATCGACCGCACCGGACGGGCCGAAGGATAACTGGCCGCTACAGCGTGGTTTTGATCGATTTTACGGCACGATTCACGGCGCGGGAAGCTTTTACGATCCCAACACCCTGACACGCGACAATACGCAGATTTCGCCCTTTGCCGATCCACAGTATCAGCCCAAACAATACTATTATACCGATGCCATCAGCGACCAGGCGGCTCGATTTATCCGGGAACACCATGCTTCAAAACGGAATCGTGCCCCTTTCTTTCTGTATGTTGCCTACACCGCGGCACACTGGCCGATGCACGCGCTGCAGGAGGATATCGAAAAATATCGGGGACGCTTCGATGCCGGATATACGAAAATGCGAGAAGAACGCCTGAAGCGTTTGATCAAATTGGGTTTGATCGATTCCCGTTGGGAACTTTCGCCACAAGCCGGGGATTGGGAGAAAGTGAAAAACAGAAAATGGGAACTGCGCTGCATGGAAGTTTATGCGGCGATGATTGATCGCATGGATCAGGGAATCGGTAAGATTGTCGATTCGCTCGAACAGAATGGCGAACTGGAGAACACGCTGATCCTGTTCATGCAGGACAACGGCGGATGTGCAGAACCGCTGGGACGCAGACCGCGAGGCAAATTCGCGAAACGGCCCGCCCAGGCAATCTTCCAACCACTTCCTCCTGAAATGTTGCAGCGGGACATGATCCCCAAACAAACTCGGGATGGTTATCCGGTTGTCATGGGGCCGGGAATTATGCCCGGAACTGCAGATACTTTTATCGCTTACGGGAAATCGTGGGCCAATGTTTCAAACACCCCGTTTCGTGAATACAAACACTGGGTTCACGAAGGTGGTATTTCGACACCGCTGATTGCTCATTGGCCCGCTTTCATCAAACGGAAAGGGGAACTCGAAAGAGAGCCGAGCCATCTGATCGACATCATGGCCAGTTGTATCGATTTCGCCGGTGCCCAATATCCCGCTGAAGTTTCGGGGAGGAAAGTGCCCGCTCCGGAAGGGCTCAGTTTACGTCCGGCGTTCAACAAAAAACCGTTAAAGAGGGAAGCGATCTACTGGGAACACGAGGGCAACCGTGCCGTGCGCGTTGGTCACTGGAAACTGGTATCGAAATACAAACAGCCGTGGGAACTGTATCATATGGAGAAAGACCGCACAGAAATGCACAATCTGGCCGATGAGAAACCGGAATTGGTACAGGAACTGGCAAGCCGCTGGGATCGGTGGGCCAAGCGGTCTCACGTTTATCCGTTGCGTCCACCTCGCATAAAAAAGAAGCGATAACCCCGCCTACTTCTCCCGCCGATCGTAACAATTGACCGCCCATTTGCGACACGGCATCCATTTACGAAACATATGAGCCGAGGTGAAACCTCGTTAGATTCGAGTCCGTTAGAATATGGAGATGACTGCTCAACTCTGGTTGGCGTTTGCATTTTCGATCCTGCTTTCTTCCTTTGTGCAGAACGCGATGGGGTTCGGCTATGCGCTGGTGGCTCTGTCCGCGCTATCCTTTTCGTTCGGTGTCAAAGAGGCGAATTTGATTGTTTCTTTCAGTGCGTTTGTCCCGATTGCTTTTGCAGCATGGATGAACTGTCAGGAACTGGATCGAAAGCTGTTCGGAATTTGTGTTCTGTTTGCTGCGTTGCTGTTACCCGTTGGCCTGTATGTTTTTCACGTCATTCCTGCCGACTGGCTCACACGCGGAACCGGGATGATTATCCTGATTCTCGCCATCGATGGCTTGAGGGAACAAAAGAATCGACAAGGGAGTATAAGCTGGAATCGGATCGGGGCGGTTGTTGCGGGAGCGGCGAGCGGTTTCATGACGGGAGCGGTTACGATCGGCGGCCCTCCCGTGATT
>JALTOP010000234.1 GCA_027000105.1 Planctomycetaceae bacterium
GTTCTCTTGTTGATGTTATGGGGATAACTTAACTAGAGACAACATGGGTAGATTTTTAAGACAACGGCAGAGCCATTGCCCAGACCACCGCCTTAGGCGGTGGATATACAAGACTGATTATAAATATTAAGCCTGCAACACGAGAGCCAAGCCTTGCTATTGATTCTAATTCAGAAACAAGCAAAAGATAATAACATAAAGACCAAAAGCCATTCTAAACGCCAAACAAGCAAAATTATGCTAGCTTCACCGACAGAAAAAAAAATTTGCATCCTTGCCCCCAATACCATGTTCTTACCTGATTGACAGCGTGGAATATCCCGCATTTCGCCGAACGGGTCAAGACTCGCTTTTCAGATTCAGGCAATTTGGGTAATCTGAGGCTGAATTCACACAGGAGGCGACTTGGCACAAAACGGATGCCGGAGCATGCGTGTCAAAAGTGGATGGCACGGCGATCAACCGCCATGGCGGCTTCTTTGATGGCTTCTGCCAATGTCGGATGAGCGTGGCAACTGCGAGCCACATCTTCGCTGCTGGCACAGAATTCGATCGCCACCGCGAGTTCGGCAATGAGATCACCTGCGTGTGGCCCCAGAATGTGAGCCCCCAAAATCCGGTCGGTCTTTTTATCCGCCAGAATTTTCACCATCCCCTCGGTATGACCAATGGCGCGGGCACGACCATTGGCTGCGAACGGAAAGCTGCCTTTTCTGTATTCGACGCCGCTCTCTTTGAGTTCTTCCTCAGTCGCCCCGACCGAAGCGATTTCAGGACTCGTGTAGACGATCGCGGGAATGGCATCATAGTTGACATGCCCATACCCGGTAACGATTCTCTCGACACAGGCGATTCCTTCTTCTTCTGCCTTGTGTGCCAGCATTGCTCCCCCAACGACATCACCAACTGCATAAATGCCGGGAACGGAAGTTTGATACGTTTCATCTATCGGAATGAACCCGCGTTTGTCGGTTTCAATGCCGACCGCTTCCAAACCGAGATCAGCCGTATTCGGGCGTCTGCCAACGGCAACCAGAACACGATCACATCTCAAATTTTCTTGGCCCTTGATGTGCACATCGCATGTTTTGCGGTTGAGTGTCACACCGGTAACCCGGGCTCCCAATTGAAATTGCAATCCCTGTGATTTGAGTATTTTCAGCGACGCCTTGGCCAGTTCATCGTCCATGCCGGGAAGTATGCGGTTCATGTACTCGAGAACGGTGACTTTCGAACCGAGTCGACGCCAAACCGTTCCAAGCTCCAGGCCGATCGCTCCCCCGCCAATCACAACCAATTTGCCGGGGACGGAGGGGAAACTGAGTGCCTCGGTACTGGAGACAACACGCTCGCCGTCAATTTCGATGCCGGGGAGCGTTGCCACAACGGAACCTGTTGCGATCAGAATGTTTTTCCCGGTCAGTTCTGTTGTTTGATTTTTCTTGTCTGTCACACGGACGGCACCGGGGGCCGTAAGTCGACCATGCCCCAAATAGCGTGTGACGCCGTTTTTCTTTAGAAGTCCATCGATGCCCTTGCTCAGGGTCGAAACCGTTTGATTTTTCTGTTCCAGCATCCGGGGGAGATCGAGTTCCACTTTCGGAATGCGGATTCCCCGGTTGATCAAGGAATTTCCGGCCTGTTCATACAGTTCGCTCGATTCGAGCAGGGCCTTGCTCGGGATGCAGCCGACGCGCAGGCATGTCCCCCCCAGAGCGGGTTCTTTTTCGATGCAGGCGACATTCAGTCCGAGTTGGGCAGCCCGGATCGCGGCGACGTATCCGCCCGGGCCTGCTCCGATAACGATCAGATCGTGTTGTGTGCTCATTGAAATACTTTTCAAACTGGTTTTGTGTTTGAATCACCCGCACAGCCGGACTGTCGGCATGTCATTCATATTTCGAGCAGCATTCTGCTCGGTTCTTCGATCACATCTTTCACCCGTTTGAGAAATGTCACTGCCTCGCGCCCATCGACCACTCGATGATCATAGGTGAGGGCAACATACATCATGGGGCGAATGACAACTTCTCCGTTCACCGCGACGGGGCGTTCGAAGATACCGTGCATGCCCAGAACACCGCTTTGTGGTGGATTGACAATGGGAGTGGAAAGCAGCGAACCGTAGATACCTCCGTTGGTAATCGTGAAGGTGCCGCCTTCCATTTCATCAAGATTGATCTTGTTTTTTCGGGCCCGTTGTCCGAAATCGGCAATTGTCTTTTCGATTTGTGCAAAGCTGAGCCGTTCCGCATTGCGGATTACCGGAACAACCAGCCCTTTTCCGCCTCCCACGGCGACACCGATATCGTAGTAGTTACGGTAAATCAGATGGTCGTCCTTCATTTGGGCAGCAACCTGGGGAATATGATTCAACGCATCGACGACAGCTTTGACAAAGAACGACATGAAGCCGAGCTTGATTTCATACTTCTTGATGTACGCTTCCTTGAACTGATTTCGTAGTTCGATCACCTTGGACATGTCGATTTCATTGAATGTCGTCAGCAGAGCGGCATTGTGTTGGGCATCGACAAGCCGCTCGGCAATACGTTTACGAATCGGGCTGAGTGGCACAACCTCTTCTTCCCGTAGTGCTCCCGAAGCAACTGGACGGCTGCCGTTCCCCTCTCCCGCGTTGACCACATCCTCCTTCAGAATACGTCCCCCGGGGCCACTGGGATTCACCTGATCGGGAGAAAGACCGCGCTGTGCCATTTCCCTGGCTGCCGCTGGCATCACTTTTGCCTCGCCGCTATCAGTGGAAGTAGTCGAACTCGCAGCGACCGAACCTGCAGCGGCTTCCGCTCCTGCGGAGGGCTCTGTTTCTTTGGGGGCTGGTTCTGTTCCGGCTGGTGCTTCTGCCTCTTCGAAGTAGCCGATCAGGTCACCAACGGCTGCCGTCTCCCCTTCTTTTTTCAGGATGCGTGTGACCTTGCCATCTGCTGGAGCGGGCACATCGAATGTCGCCTTGTCTGTTTCCAGGCCCACCAGATTGCTATCCGCCGCAACCCAGTCACCCTCGGCAACGTACCACTCTCCGATCTGTACCTCGGAAATAGACTCTCCGACCGCAGGAACCTTTATCTCCATTGCCATGCTCTGCTCCGCATCATGTTATTAAGCAGCCGAATCGAAGTGTGCCGGAAGAGTATCCTGTCTCTGGAAAAGAACCGCAGCAGATAGAGGCAGTTTGCACGAAGCAGAACGCCTCCCATTGCTACCAAACAGAAGATTCCAGCTTATGTGAGGATATAGCCCCTTCCGTATCCGTCAACTATGTCCACGGCTAAAAACAGGGAACCACGGCAAAAAAAGAGACAGCATCCCCTCACATTATATTCGGATATCCCGCCGATGACGTAAGCGAAGGTATTCCCCTGCAATTTGGTGACTTTGCGCCAGCCCGCAGCAATCCCCGAATCTGGTTGATTGCAGTTTCCAGCCCGAGGTTTGTCTGCTGTAAGTAAGATCGATGCCTGTATTCATGTGCGCATTTTGGGTTTGTTTTTTCGGTTGAACTGAATCTGATTTTTGTTAGAATCCCCCCCTTCGAGATAGAACCGGCCAGCTTTTTTAGGTGGGAAACTCCTGAATACTGTCTGGGTAACGAGAGCAAGAATGCTCGTAGTTGTAAAATAAGTGAAAAAAGTAAATTAAATAGTGAATAAATAACCGGGATCTTTCAGATGGCCAAGACACAACGTAAATTGAAGAAAGCGAATCACGGGAAGCGCCCTGCCAGCTCGAAAGCCCGTAAGGCGAAACGGAAGCATTTTCGGTTCTCCTGATCGAAACAGTTTCATCGATCTATCGAAACCCGCTTGGTTGCAGGCGGGTTTTGTGCTGCGCGAAACTGTTTTTCCTGTTTTCGAATCACCTGGAGAATTCTTTCATCCTCGGAGGGGATCCAATGAAAAAATATTTTCAGACTCTTTTGGTTCTGGGCTTCGGTTTCCTGGCTGCATTCTCGCCGACAGTTCTGTTCGCAGAGCATCAGGGAAAAATTCAGATTCTTTTACTGGGCGACAGTACGACTGAGGGGAGCATCCCGCGTCTGATCAGACCGGAAGGGCCACATTTGGAGAAAGTTTTGGAGCAACTGCTCGCAGCTCAAGGCGATTTTCCTGCTTCCCATGTCATCAATTCCAGTTTGAGTGGCGAGTATATTCGCCGCCTGTTCGATTCAGGACGCTATGACCGTGATGCCGCCAAACTGCCTGGACTGGATTACATTTTCATCCGCTACGGATTGAATGACCGGGCCAAAAGAAAAGATTTCAGCACGAATTTCCCCAAAGATTATCATGAGCTTCTTGCCCGACTTCGACAGGATCACCCGGGAGCATTGCTGATTCCGATGACCGTGATTCCTTTCGCCAATGAGCAGGTCAGTAAAGAAATCAATGATCTGATTTTTGAAGTTGGCCGAAAGGAAAAACTCCAGGTTTTCGATATCTATCCACGCTATGCGGCTGAGTTGAAAAAAGGGCCGAACATGTTCAATTATCGCAGGTATCCGTTGGCAAAAATTCCCGAGAAATACCACGACCTGGTGAAGCCGTTCGTCAGAGGCCCCAGTGTGATTGTCATGGCCAACGAACTCGATCCCATTCTGGGCGAACTTCCCGGTTGGACGGGGGATCGTCATCCCAATCTGGCCGGTTATAACGTGATCGCTGATGAAACAGCCAAATATCTCGGGAAACTCCGCCGAGAAAGCAGTCAGAAAGAAAACGGGCAGAAATAATCGGGGGACGCATGGCGGCCTCACGTATGGGGTCGATGATCACAGGCCCGATTTGCCTTCTTTTGTTCTGTTGACCTATTGGTCGCTGCTTTCTTCATCATCTTCAACGGGGTTATCATGCAGCCAGCGGTCAGCAAAGCCTCGCAGTTCATTGATGCGCGGCAGGCCGATGGTCTG
>JALTOP010000235.1 GCA_027000105.1 Planctomycetaceae bacterium
AACAGGCCCGGAACCTCCACCGGCGGGGCCTATCGCTTGATTTGCTTGTTGCAAACAGTGATCCCCAAGGTCTTCAAGTTCGCTACGCGATGGTTTGTGATCAAAGTCTGCAAAAAGAGAAGAAAACGCAGGGCGATTGATTGTGACCATTTCCGACAGAAACGCCGTGTTGGACAAACCGTCCGTAACATCTGCCGGTGAAACGGTTTTCCCAAAGAGGAATCCATGAGCCGGGCCGTATCCTTTATTGATGACGTAGCTTGTCACGTTAGAACTTCTGGTTATGGGATCTTCGGGACAAAGATAGACAGGGATAATCGGTATCAAGCCACCTTGACCTGTCGATCGAAACATTTCCTCGTTTTGGCGAAAGACAGTTTCCTGTTCGATGAACGGAAGCAGAGAATAAAGGCATCCTCTGGAAACATCGCTGTGTCCTGGGAATTGTCGATGGACATCAAGGTAGCTATGCACAGCAACGCCAATTTGTCGTAAGTTCGAAAGGCAAGCCGTTCGTCGCGCTGTTGCCCTTGCTTGCTGAATAGCTGGCAGTAACAACGCGACGAGTACGCCGAAAATACTCAACGAAACGAGTAATTCAACAAGAGTGAAACCACGATTTGAGGAAATGTTCAACACGATGATGGTATCCGCACTTTTGCTATGGAATTGTCCATTGATTTTCGTCATCTTGACTGGTCATGTTCATGAAATCGTAAACTGTAACAACGACTTTATACCGTCCTGCTGTTGTAAACTTCAACACAGGGGGCGATCCTCCGTCATTATAATCGGGAGTCACCTGGTTTAAATCAGTAACCGTAGGGCAGGCGGGAGCCTGCCTTCCTGTGCGTGCCGTACTCAGGTGGGAAAAAGCTGTTATCAGAAATTAACGTACTCGTAACATGCAATGAATGGTCCGCACAGCGGCCCCTACTTGCTGCCAATCAGAACTCTGCGTTCTTTGGTGTTCTTGGAAACGGGATGCAGTCGCGGATGTTTTGCATGCCTGTCAGTAACTGGATCAGTCGTTCAAAGCCGAGACCGAAGCCGGAGTGCGGGATTGTGCCGAATCTTCGCAGATCCATGTACCACCAGTAATCTTGCGGATCGAGATGACACTCTTTCATTCGCTCTTCGAGAACATCGAGTCGTTCTTCGCGCTGGCTGCCGCCGATGATCTCTCCGATGCGGGGGACAAGCACATCCATCGCGCGAACGGTTTTGCAGTCTTCATTACAGCGCATGTAAAACGGTTTGATGTTGCGCGGGTAATCGTACAGAATGATCGGCTTTTTGAAGTGCTCTTCGGTTAAATATCGTTCATGTTCGGATTGCAGATCGTGTCCCCACTCAACCGGAAACTCCCACTCTTTTTCTGCAGAGGCCAGAATCGAAACGGCATCAGTATAACTGAGACGATGGAATTCGTGCTCAAGAATATGATGCAGCGTTTCAAGAACGGTCTTGTCAATTCGCAGATTGAAAAACTCCATATCTTCCGGGCATGTTTCCAAAACGTGGGAGATGACAGATTTGATGAAGTCTTCAGCCAGTCGCATGTTGTCATCCAGATCGGCGAAAGGGACTTCCGGTTCGACCATCCAGAATTCTGCCAGGTGCCGCGTCGTGTTCGAGTTCTCTGCCCGGAAAGTCGGGCCGAATGTGTAACAGGGGCCAAGAGAAGTGGCGAAAATTTCCGCCTCAAGTTGCCCGCTGACAGTCAATGAAGCGGGTTTGCCGAAGAAATCGTGTGAGTAATCGATCTCGGTTTGCAATCTTGCCAGCTTCGCCAGATCAAGCGTGGTGACGTGAAACATCTCGCCGGCTCCTTCGCAGTCGCTGGTCGTGATGATCGGCGTGTGCACATTGATGAAACCGTTTTCCTGGAAGAAGCGATGAATCGCAAACGTGGCCGCATTGCGAACCCGGGCGATTGCCCCGAAGGTATTCGATCGCGGTCGCAGGTGGGCGATTTCTCTCAGGTATTCGAAACTGTGCCGTTTTTTCTGCAGAGGAAACGTTTCCGGATCAGCCGTTCCGAGAACTTCCAGGTGTGTCGCATGCAGTTCGATCCGCTGTCCCTTGCCGGGGGATTCTTTTACCGTTCCCGCAATTTTCAGGGCGGCTCCGGTGGTAACGAGTTTGATCGAATCCTCGTAGCCGGGGACTTCTTTATCAACAACAATTTGCAGGTTGCTCATGCAACTGCCATCGTTCAGTTCGATGAACGAAAATCCCTGTTTGGAATCGCGGCGCGTCCGCACCCAGCCGTGTACATCGAGTGATTCTTCCGGTTGGGAATTTTCCAGAATCGATTTGATCCGCAACATCTTTGCTCCCTCAATAAATGACTTGATCCGGTCCTCATTCTAACGAGATGGCAATCTTTCACCACTCTGATTACACTAAAAAGAAGCGGGGGACAGACATCAAAACGCATCGCGGACACGTTACAATTACTGACAGGGAAAGTAATGACCCAAACATTATTGAATCTGATTCTTCTTGCACTGATTTTTGCCTGTTGTACGACGGAAGCCGTTTTTGCACAAACGGCGACTGCGGGCAAAGCGGTTTACAATTCTCAAGCGGAAGGGGAAGAGCCTCTCACGCCGATCGAGGCAGCGAAAATGATTACCGTGCCTGACGGTTTTCGGGTAACGCTGTTTGCGGGAGAGCCGGATGTTGCCCAGCCGATTTCGATGGAGACGGATGACCGTGGGCGTTTGTGGGTGAGTGAATGTTTCACTTACGCCAAGCATGGTTACGACGAAGAACTGCGGGATCAGTTGATCATTCTCGAAGATACCGATGGCGACGGCGAACACGACGAGCGGAAAGTTTTCTGGGATCAGGGTCTGCAACTGACTTCGGTACTGCCCGGCACCAAAGGGTGCTGGATTCTGAATCATGGAACACTCGCCTGGCTGGCGGATGAAAATGGAGACGATCGAGCCGATGGCAATCCGCAAGTTGTTCTGGATGGGTTCAATTATCGGGAGGTCGGTCACAACATTGTTGGCGGAATGATCTGGGGCCCGGATGGCTGGATTTACGGTCGGCACGGGATTCTTGCGACCTCTTTTGTGGGCAAGCCGGGGGATTCACAAACGGAGCGGACGAAATTGAATTGCAGCATCTGGCGATTTCATCCGCAGTCTCATCGTTTTGAGGTGATCGCGCATGGAACGACCAATCCGTGGGGACTTGATTACAACGACTATGGTGAATTCTTCTTCACCAACAACGTAACCGGACACGCCTGGCACGCCTTCCCGAATGCGCATT
Organism: Planctomycetaceae bacterium; assembly: GCA_027000105.1. Classification (GTDB taxonomy): domain Bacteria; phylum Planctomycetota; class Planctomycetia; order Planctomycetales; family Planctomycetaceae; genus Rubinisphaera. Next base: position 3,292 of record JALTOP010000235.1, read on the forward strand.
ACGTTCGTATGTACGGGGCCGATTTCAATCCGCACTATTACGAGTTGATCGACCAACACGCAGACCACTATCATTGGGATCATTCTGTCAAGTGGACCGAAAGCAGAACCTCAGCCGGCAAGCATGGCGAGTTGGGCGGCGGGCATTCGCATTGCGGCTTGATGATCTATCAGGGAGACAACTGGCCCGATCGATATCGCGGCCACATGTTCATGTGCAACACGCACGGTCGGCGGGTGAATCAGGATATTCCCGAACGGCAGGGAAGCGGGTACGTCATCAAACATGGCAAAGACTTCCTGTTCGCCAATCAGCCGTGGTTCCGTGGCGTGAATATGGTTTACGGCCCCGATGGCGGCGTCTATTTAAGTGATTGGACCGATCTGGGCGAGTGTCACGATCACGACGGTGTGCATCGAACTTCCGGACGCATCTACAAAATCACCTACGGGAAACCAAACCCATATTCCGGAGACGATCTTTCAACGAAAAACCTGGATGGTCTCGTCAAGCTGCAGCTTCACAAAAATGACTGGTACGTTCGCCATGCGCGCAGAATATTGGTAGATCGCAAACTGGCTGGTGAAGATCTTCGTCCTGTCATTCCAACGCTGAAGAAAATGGCGAAGGCGAATCCCGATATCACCCGACAGTTACGAGCCATCTGGCTGCTTTACTCTCTTGGTGAATTTTCACAGGCGGATCAGATGGCACTGCTGAAAAGCGGGAACGAATACAAAAGGGTTTGGGGCGTTCGCCTGCTCAGCAATGATGAACGCCTTTCGACGGACATTGCCCGCTCGTTTATTGATCTGGCCAAACGGGAAGAGTCGCCATTTGTGCGGCTGTATCTTGCCTCGGCATTGTTCAAAATGTCTGACAAAGAACGCTTTGAACTGGCAAATATTTTGTGCTCTCACACAGAAGACGCAAGCGATCACAACTTGCCTCTGCTGATCTGGTACGGCATTGAACCGGCTGTCGCCAGTCATCCAGAAGCTGCGTTGAAATTGATGCAGCGTTCAAAAATCCCTCTCATCCAGAAATTTCTGGCAAGACGGTTGATGCATGAAAACAGAGAGGGTAGCCCGGTCACAAAACAGTTGGTAGCAGCATTGATCCAGCCGAACGCCAGCGACGATTTTCGCCTGAACCTTCTGGAAGGAATGACCGCAGCGAGCAGAGGTTGGCGAAAGACACCCGCGCCTGCGAATTGGGGGAAAGTGAGTGGCGAATTGATGGCATCTTCCAACAAAAACATACAGGAGATGACACGGGAACTTTCCGTCGTTTTTGGCGATGGCCGAGCGATGGACGATCTGCGGAAATTGGTAACCGATACCAAAGCCACGCCGATCGAGAGAAGAAACGCGTTGGAAATTCTGATCTCCAGCCAGCCGGAGGGGCTGCTGGAACTGCTCAAGAAAAGTATTACTGATAAAATTCTGGAAGATGTCGCTGCACGCGGATTGGCAGGTTTCGCTGACCCGCAAATTCCGCGATTGCTGCTCAGTCGATTTTACCGATTCCGCAAAGAGACCAAGGCCGCTGCGTTGGATACCTTCTGCTCCCGGAAAGAATTCGCCCGGTTTTTGCTGGAGCAACTCAAACTCAAAAACAACAATCTGGT
>JALTOP010000236.1 GCA_027000105.1 Planctomycetaceae bacterium
TATCTGACAAACTATCTGGCTGGTAAACTGGATCGCCTTTGATCGTCAAACCATCGCCCCTGTGCAAGGGAGTCCGGGAACTGTTGATGGCGGCGGGGAAAAGATAAGTACAAAGGAACCATCCCTCTCATCACAATCTGTGAATCTCTGTGAACTTTCCTCGCCTGGCATGTTTCACCTGACTGGACAGGAAATATGCCTATGAACTGAGTTGTTTTGTACCAGTTCGCGCTGGCGATGACTTTCACTCCCGCGTCTGATTGATTATTCTCCGCTGCGAGCGAAGTGTTTTATCCCGGGGCGAAACCGTAAGGTTTCCTTCTGTTCACAAATTTTCTGTTCACCACGTACTCTATCTGGAGTTTCTCATGTCGACCGGCAATCCTTTCGGTGTCGAAAAGTCTCTTTCTACTTCTGCAGGCGAGTTTCGTTATTTCAGCCTGCCTGACCTGGCTCTGCCGGGGGCAAGCGAAGTTTCGTCGCTGCCCTATTCGATTCGCGTGCTGCTTGAATCGTGTGTCCGCAATTACGATGACTTTATCGTTTCGAAAGAAGATGTTGAAAACATCGCCGGCTGGGATGCGAAGAATGTCAAGAATGTGGAAATCCCGTTCAATCCCGGTCGTGTTGTCTTGCAGGATTTTACCGGGGTTCCCGCTGTTGTCGATCTGGCGGCTCTGCGATCGGCGATGGTTCGCATGGGGGGGGATGCAAAGAAAATCAATCCGCTTGTTCGGTGTGATCTCGTGATCGATCATTCGGTACAGGTCGACGAATTCGCAACGCGACTGGCACTTGAACATAATGTCGATATCGAATTTGAACGAAACCTGGAACGATACCAGTTTTTGCGTTGGGGACAGCAGGCGTTCGATAATTTCAGCGTCGTGCCCCCCGCAACCGGGATTGTGCATCAGGTTAATCTGGAATATCTCGCCAAAGGTGTCCTCAGTAAAGATGGAGTTGTCTATCCCGATTCGTTAGTCGGAACGGATTCCCACACGACGATGATCAACGGGCTCGGTGTTCTCGGTTGGGGCGTCGGCGGGATTGAAGCCGAGGCGGTGATGCTCGGCCAACCGATCTACATGCTGATGCCCGAAGTGGTCGGTCTCAAGCTGACAGGCGAAGTTCCTGAAGGAACAACTGCGACTGACCTCGTATTGACCGTCACCCAGATGCTGCGAGAACACGGTGTGGTCGGCAAGTTCGTCGAATTTTTTGGCCCCGGACTGGAACATATGTCGTTGCCGGATCGCGCCACTCTGGCGAACATGGCTCCCGAATATGGTGCAACGTGCGGGTTCTTCCCGGTCGATGTCGAAACATTACGATACCTCGAACGAACCGGGCGAACCGCAGCCGAAGTGGAGTTGGTCGAAACGTACTACAAGGCTCAAGGCCTGTTCCACGACAGCAACTCACCTGAACCACGATTCACTTCTGTTGTTGAACTCGACATGACCACGGTTCAACCTTCGATGGCAGGGCCGAAACGTCCGCAGGATCGCATTTTGTTGAAAGACATGCAGCCGACCTGGAAAAAGGCGTTAAAGGAAACATTTAACCGCACTGAACCGAGTCCGCAGGTTGAAGTGAAACTGAACGGCGAGAACCCGACGATTACCGATGGTGCGGTCGCCATCGCGGCAATCACCAGTTGTACCAACACCAGTAATCCTTCCGTGATGATTGCAGCGGGCTTACTCGCACAAAAGGCGGTGGAAAAAGGATTATCGAGAAAGCCGTGGGTGAAAACTTCCCTCGCCCCTGGCAGCCGGGTCGTCACCAGTTATCTGGAACGCTCTGGTTTGCTCCCCTCGCTTGAGAAACTCGGCTTCAACGTTGTCGGTTACGGTTGCACAACCTGTATCGGCAACAGCGGCCCCCTGCCCCCAGCCGTTTCCGATGCTGTGAGTGAAGGGGATCTGGTTGTCTGCTCGGTTCTTTCAGGAAATCGAAACTTTGAAGGTCGCATTTCCCAACAGATTAAGGCGAACTATCTGGCTAGTCCGCCACTTGTTGTTGCTTACGCGATTGCAGGAACGACCGATTTCGATCTGGTCAACGAACCACTCGGCAAGGATGCAGACGGTCACGACGTCTTCCTGAAAGATATCTGGCCAAGCAGAAAAGAAATTGCTGACGCAATTGCAGGCAGTATGTCACCGGAAACCTTCATCGAGCAATACTCAAAGGCATCGCAGGGCCCGGAACAATGGCAAAAAATTTCCAGTTCCGAGGGAGATATTTTCGAATGGGACGAAAAAAGCACCTATGTGCAGGAACCTCCGTTTTTTGTCGATATGCCAGCCGAACCGGCACCAATCCGTTCGATTGAAAAAGCCCGCTGTCTGGTTTTACTGGGAGATTCGGTCACAACCGATCACATCAGCCCGGCCGGTGCGATCAAGCCGGATTCCCCGGCAGGAAAGTATCTGCAGGAACAGGGAGTACCAGTTTCCGAGTTTAACAGCTACGGCTCCCGCCGGGGTAATGACCGTGTGATGACACGTGGCACGTTCGCCAACATTCGTCTGCGTAACCTGCTTGCACCGGGAACAGAAGGCAGCGTAACGGTTTACCATCCGACTGGCGAGCAAATGTCGATTTACGATGCCGCTCAAAAATACAAGGAGACAAACACGCCTCTGGTTGTTCTGGCCGGTTCTGAATACGGCACCGGTTCTTCCCGCGACTGGGCTGCCAAAGGAACGTACCTGCTGGGCATTCGAGCCGTCATCACCAAATCTTATGAACGTATTCACCGTTCAAACCTGGTAGGCATGGGTGTTCTGCCGTTGCAATTCCGCGAAGGGGAAGATTATCAGTCCCTCGGTCTGGATGGTACCGAAACCTTCCACATTGAACTGGATGATAACCTCAAACCACAACAGGCTGTTGAAGTAACCGCGACCAAAGCCAATGGCGACGAGGTCCACTTCGTCACGACCTGTAGAATCGATACCCCGGTAGAGGTAGAATACTACCGCAACGGCGGAATTTTGCACAAAGTGCTGAGAGAATTGGCGAAATCGTAATCGTGGAGAATGGGTGGCCGACCAGATTGTGATTTTGAAAGAAAAAGATGGGGCAATTCATACACAAGATTCGCATCAAAGAGCTGCTCTCCTTCGATGAGCAGGGAATTGATCTGGAGTTGCGCCCTCTCAATGTTTTAATCGGGCCAAACGGTTCGGGGAAATCAAACCTGATCGAAGTACTGTCGCTGTTTCAATCAGCACCGGCCGATATCGCTGATACTATTCGTGCGGGCGGCGGGATAATTGATTGGCTCTGGAAGGGGAAGGAACGTGCAACTGCATCCATTGAGGTTGTTGTTGATAATCCCCTTCCGGACGCCCCAAAAAATATACGTCACTCGATCAGCTTTACGGAATCATCACAAAGATTCGAGCTTGTAGACGAGCGTATTGAAGAGGAATCTCGTCGCAATAGCTATGATGTAGACCCCTATTTCTTCTACAGGTTCCAGGGGAATCACCCACTGCTCAATGTAAAGGGAGATAGACGAGCACTAAAAAGAGAAGATGTCGATCCAGAAAAATCCATTCTGGCACAGCGGAAGGATCCGGATCAATATCCAGAAATCACATACCTTGTGACCATCTTCACACAGATACGTTTTTTCCGAGAATGGTCATTCGGTCGATACACTCCTCCCCGTCAACCACAGAAAACCGATTTGAGAAATGACTTTCTGGAGGAAGATTGTGCAAACCTGGCGATGATATTGAGCAATATCCGTCGAGACATTGGCGCCAAGCAGACAATTTTGCAGTATCTAAAGGAACTTTATCCCGCCGTGCAGGATTTTGATGTCATTATTGAAGGAGGTACGGCCCAGGTATTTCTCCACGAGGGAAAGTTCAATATACCCGCCACTCGCCTTTCTGATGGAACGTTGCGCTATTTATGCTTATTGGCAATTTTGTGTCACCCCAAGCCTCCGCCACTCATCTGCATCGAAGAACCGGAATTGGGGTTGCATCCAGATGTTGTTGTGGCGATCGGAAAGTTACTTAAAGATGCATCCAACAGAACGCAATTAATTGTGACGACCCACTCAGATATTTTGATAGATTGTCTGTCCGATTCTCCGGAAGATGTCATTGTTTGTGAAAAACGGGGTGACGCATCACAAATGAGGCGGCTTTGCAAAGAGGAATTAAAAGACTGGCTGGAGGATTATTCTTTGGGAGAACTTTGGACGAAGGGACAAATCGGAGGGAACCGCTGGTGAAAATCGAGATTTTCATCGAAGGTGCAGGAAAAACAAAAAAACACCGGACAGAATGCCGTAAAGGATTTCGTTTGTTCTTTGAAAATGCCCGGTTATCAGGAACGATGCCCGCCCTGACTGCCTGTGGGAGTCGATCTGCCGCCTACAAGGATTTCTGTACTGCACTGAAAAACCGCAAGAAAGATACACTGCCCCTTTTGCTTGTTGACAGTGAATTTCCTTTTTCAGGAACCAGTCATCAATGGACTCATCTGAAAAAACATGATGGTTGGGAAAAGCCGGTACATGCAACAGACGCACATACTTACCTGATGGTTGAATGTATGGAATCGTGGTTTCTGGCTGATCGAGATTGTTTGAGGACGTATTTCGGACAAGGTTTCAGGGAAAACGCTTTGCCGGGAAATCCCAGGATCGAGACTATTTCCAAAGCAGATGTTTTCAAGTTCTTGAAGTTGGCAACACGAAACAAAACAACAAAAGGGGAATACGACAAAGGAAAACATTCCTTTGATATTCTTGCACAGATTGATCCTGACAAAGTGTGCGAGGCCGCCCCCAATGCCAAACGGTTGATTGATTTCCTGAAAAATCCAACATTGCCCTAGTTTGGGAAAACAG
>JALTOP010000237.1:0-293 GCA_027000105.1 Planctomycetaceae bacterium
TAAGGCGTAATCTCAGGGCGATTGATGCCCTGTTGCAGAATCCGAAGGCCTTGCCGCTGGCTCGCCTCAGCAGAAAAATGTACAAGAACCTTCTGGTTTGCCGCGAACTGTATCGTCAGCAGTTCACAACCGGCAAGCGACGGTGTCAATGAGCCTGACCTGTTGACCATCTCGGCCCCGATCAACCAATTCAGGTTACTTTGAGACCGATGCGAAAACGAAACAAATTTTCGGCCCAACCCCCCGCTGGCTTTGTCAGCAGGGCCTAATTGTTTCTGAACCAACCGTTGCAT
>JALTOP010000237.1:303-16992 GCA_027000105.1 Planctomycetaceae bacterium
GTACGTCGAGGCGATCCGCTTGATCGGAAATTTCACCTGAGAAGCAAAGCACATGGCGCGTTCATTTTGTCGTTACACGACCCAACCGCAAAAAGCGGATGGGCCACACGCGACTTCAGTAAACTGACCCGTGAGAAGGTCAGGTAGGCTGTTTCCTCCCTGAATAACCGGCCTCGAAAAAAGCACCAATTCAAAACACCTCACGAATTACTCAACCCATAAATAATTGCATTTCAAAATTGAATTCACTATTGCTTTTATATTTTGAATCAACCATTTTGGGTTATAAACTACTCATAACGCGAACCTTGCTCATACTTAATATTGACGCCATTTCCTTCTAGCCTTTTGCAGAATTCCAACAGGATATCATTTTTATTATTCGAGGATACCGTAAAGAGTATTTTATCCGCGACTCCTTTGGGGTATACCGAAAGACGTCTTGTTGAGCCTGATTTATAGAGCACTACTTCTGATTGAGAATCTAATATTCCTGTCACGTTGTTCAGTCCATATATGCTAATTCTTTTGATAGTATGGCTACTTGAGTCCCAGACAATATCCTTAGAATATCGTCCTTCATCCCGGATAATGCTTGCGAAGAGAATTAAAAGAAGGCAGGAAGGTAGTGAATAAAGAAGAATAATACTAGCAACAGGGTTTCTGCAATGCATGGCTGAATATTGCATCACGTATGCCATGTAATATAAAATACCAATAAATATAAACACAATTATTACACGCATTACCATGTATGCAATAGATAATTTTCCTAGAGAGATGCACACAACATCCCCTCTATTTATTTCTGATAAATAATATGTGTCTAGTATCGCATCTGTTTTCATTTGTGTTCCTATTTGAAATGCATGTCAAATGCCGATTTGCATGACCAGAATGTTAGAGTAAGTAGCGACTGTCTTGAAAATCAAGTGAGGATTTCATTTTCGTTCCATTTTTTTTCCTTCTCTAATCATTACATTGAGGATGGTTAAAAGTTTTCTCATGGCGGCCATCAGGGCAACCATTTTCGGTTTTCCCCTTTCGATGAGTCGATCGTAGAACGCTTTGATCTTCGGGTTGTACCGTTTGGCAACGATAATCGGCATGAACAGGGCGTTGCGAATTTCGACACGTCCGCCGCCGATAGTTCGTTTTCCTCTCATCATTCCGCTGTTCCGATTTGCGGGAGCAACGCCGACGAGCCGAGCGATTTCCTTTCGATTGAGTTGCCCCAATTCAGGCAGTTCAGCGATCAGCAGAGCGGCGGAGGCTTCGCTCAATCCGGGAACAGATTTAATGATCGCCGCTTTTTTCTGAGCCTGTTCGTTTTATTCTACTGACGGTTAAAGTTTACGAACGGTGCGAAAACTTATGAAAATCTCATTATGGTTACGGCGGTCGGAACAGACCAGCCGTGCTGGGCGATCAGTTCTTTTTGTTGTTGTTCGATTTTCTTTAATTGTTCTTTGAAGAAAAGAATGGTTTGGCGAATCAACTCACCAATTTCGGCGTCAAAGGTGGAAGCGAGTCTGTTTTTCTCCTGAGTGATCAGTTTGGTGAGCTGACGTCTGCAAGCGGTCAAATCGCTCAGTTTCTGCTGGGCCTTCGACAAAACCGGCGTGAGGCGAGGTTTCATCATTTCAGCGAACCGGGCGATCATTCGGGCATCGATCTGATCGGTTTTTGCGAGCTTGTTGTGAGCTCTGGCGAAGTCTCGAATCTGTCTGGGATTGACGACAGCGACGGCGAAACCGTGCTGTTGCAACTGATCGACGAGTTCCCGTTCGAGCCCACCTGTCGCTTCGAGGCAGATCAGTTGTGGTTTTGCTTTTTGAAGTTCTTTGAGAAAGAGTTTGATTCCGGCCGGTGTGTAGTCATAGACGAATCCTCGAGAAACAGGCGAGAAAGCGACATCGAATTTCTTTTTTGCGATGTCGACTCCGACGAAGATTTTGTTATGCTGTTTCATGCTGAATCCCTTCCTTGCTGATACGAGCTGGTGCAATCGCACCGCTCTGGCGACTGTACGGGTTAAGGCATAAAAAGCGAGTGACGATCCAGCTACAAGACGGTCTCCACGACCCAGGGTGTGACGATCTGCCACTCGCGTCCCTTGATACCGGTCTTGCAAGACCGGTATCAAGGTTTTTGTTTTCTAACCAAACGAGCGAAGAAAAGACAGTTCATGCAAGATACAAGGGTGTGCTGTGCACACCAATTGTGATTCCCAATTCATGAATACATAGCCATCATAGCATTATTTACTCCTCAATCGTGGTACGCACAGCGAACCCTACGTCGCTTGTGCCTCTCGGCACCCAGCCACTAAAGTGGCTGGGCCACCCGCGTTAGTCGGCGGTTAGTTCGTCAAAGGGTTTCAAGCACACTTGGCGTTTCCGTGGCCTCGTCAATAATAATGATCGCCAACTCAAGCGCGCCTTCCGCCTCGCTTGGGCGTGCTGTTTCCAATCGTACCACCCATTCATAGTTGTTCTCTTCGTCGAACTTCGTCATACGTTCCACGGAATTAACAGAAATCCATCGTATACCTTGTTGAGTGGCGAACTCTTTCGCGATTTCTGAAGCTTTCACTTGATCTATCACTTTACCACCCCCTTCCGCCAAGGCTGCGAATGAACTTCCCTACGATTACTCACCGGCGTTCTTTTTTACTGTCCTGATGGTAACGGTTTTGCAGGGCGGGTGCCAGACCGGGTTTACTTCACGCCGGCTTTCTTGCTTTAATGACCTCAGATGGGAAAGTGTTTTGGCTAAGCTCTATTATCTCTTCAATTTCAAACCCGGCATCCTCCAGGTATTGAGAGAAAGATACCGGGCGACAACCAGTCAGAAGAGCAGGTAGAGTTTTTGCGATCAAGAACCAAAAACGGTTAATCTTTTTCTTTCCAAAAGAAAAAGTCGAGATGAGGACTCTTCCACCTGGCTTTGTCACTCTGTAGAACTCACTGGCTATCCTGTCAAAAGTTTTGACGGGCATCAAATCTACCATGAAGTTATTCACCACCAGATCAAAACGATTGTCCTCAAAGTCAAGCCCAAGTGCATTTCCTTCTTTAAGCTCACCATTGGATAGACCGACTCTTTCCAATCGCTTCTTCGCCTTTTTGAGCATATCAGGGGATAAATCAATGCCAATGTTGCTTCCGTCAGGGTTCAGCATCGCAATTTTCGCAAATACTATGCCTGTACCACAGGCAACTTCCAGAACACTTTCCCCGTCAGTTATTTCAGCTAAATCGATTATCTTTTCAGCCGCTTTGCTTTCAGTCAGCCAACTCCAAAAATCATAGAACCAGATAACCTTACGATAGGTTCTCCGGATGTTATCGGCGTCAAAAGATCGCTGCAAAATCTCCATTTTCAATTATTCATTTTCCAGTCCAATTGCGATCGCCACCATCACAATGCCCACAGGACGCACAGGGGCTCGCAGGATGCACGGGGCCCACAGGATGCACGGGGGCATCCTGCGGTGTTACCCGAGTGGACTTCACTTTTTGCTAAAGGTGAATTCTCCGTTTTGGCTATCAACGTAAATGGTGGAGCCTTCCGGGAATTCGCCGGAAAGGATCGCGTTGGCCAGCGAGTTTTGCAGACGGTTTTGGATGACCCTTTTCAACGGACGGGCCCCGTATTTGGGATCGTAACCTTCGTTGGCAATCAGCTGTCGTGCCGCATCGGATACTTCCAGATGGTAATTCTGCTCTTCCAGATGCGAGGCGAGCTGCCTGATTTGCAGATCGACGATTTTGCGAATCTCGTTTCGTCCCAGTGGGTGGAAGACGATCACATCGTCGATGCGGTTCAAAAATTCCGGCAGGAAGTTTTCCCGCAGGCGAATCATGGCGGCTTCGCGGATCGCTTCTTCATCGCGACCCTCTTCGGTCAGTTCCATAATCTGTTGCGAACCGATGTTGGAGGTCATCACAATGATCGTATTAGTGAAATCGACTGTTCGTCCCTGCCCGTCGGTCAGGCGACCATCATCGAGCAGTTGCAGCAGTACGTTGAAGACGTCGCGATGGGCCTTTTCAATTTCATCGAACAGTACCACCGAATATGGTTGCCTGCGGACGGCTTCGGTTAGACGGCCGCCTTCTTCGTAACCGACGTAACCGGGAGGCGCCCCGATCAACCGGGCGACTGAATGCTGCTCCATGAATTCGCTCATGTCGATACGAACCATGTTCCGCTCGTCATCGAACAGGAATTCCGCGAGCGCTTTGCAGAGTTCAGTTTTCCCGACGCCGGTCGGGCCGAGGAAAATGAACGAGCCGATCGGTCGGTTTTTGTCCTGAAGCCCCGAACGCGAACGTCTTACGGCATTGGAAACCGCGGTGACGGCTTCCTCCTGATCGATCATCCTGCGATGGATTCCCTCTTCCATCAACAGCAGTTTTTCCCGCTCGGTCTGCATCATGCGAGTGACGGGCACGCCGGTCCAGGCGGAAACGATGTGCGCAATTTCGTCGGGGCCGACTTCCGTACGCAGCAGTTTCGGTTTCGCCTCGCCCGATTCCGCCTGATCGGATTGGGACTCTTCCGCTTCAAGCTGTTCGCGGAGGGTTTTCATTTTGTTGTCCAACTCGAACAGTTTCTGGTAGTCCTGCTCATCGACCACTTGCCCGGAAGCCTGCTTTTCCCGTACGGTCGCTTCCAGTTGGGCGTATTCCAGTTCCAGTTCTTCCAGTTGTTCGCGGGTTCCCTTGACATCGCCGAGCGAAAGTTTTTCCGCTTCCCACTGCTCGGTCAATTCCGCAATTTCTTTTTTGACTTCCTCCATTTCCTCGCGAAGTTCCTGCCGTTCTTTCTCGGCGTGCTCCTCTTTTTCCTCTTCAAGTTGCCGGGCTGCCAGTTCGAGACGGGTTAAGCGGCGCTGCAGAATATCAATTTCCGTCGGTACACTGTGCAATTCCAGTGAGACGCGCGAAGCGGCTTCATCGACCAGGTCGAGTGCTTTATCGGGCAGAAAGCGATCGTTGATGTAGCGATCCGACAGAACCGCGGCGGCTTCCAGGGCGGAATCGCGAATTTTGATGTTGTGGTGTTTTTCGTATCGCTCTTTGAGTCCGCGTAAAATGGCGATCGTGTCTTCGACACTCGGCTCGTTCACCTGCACCGGCTGAAAGCGTCTTTCCAGAGCGGCATCCTTTTCGATGTATTTGCGGTATTCGTCCAGCGTGGTCGCACCGATACAATGTATTTCACCCCGGGCGAGAGCCGGTTTAAGCAGGTTGGAAGCATCCATTGATCCTTCAGAAGCGCCTGCCCCGACAACAGTGTGCAGTTCGTCGATGAACAGAATAATTTGCCCGTTGGAATCTTCGACATCTTTAAGAACCGCTTTGAGACGCTCTTCGAACTCGCCACGGAACTTCGCTCCGGCGACCAGCGCTCCCATATCGAGTGCGACAACCCGTTTATCTTTGAGAACCTGCGGGACATCACCAAGCACGATACGATGCGCCAATCCCTCGACAATAGCGGTTTTTCCGACGCCCGGTTCGCCGATAAGAACAGGGTTGTTTTTTCGGCGACGGGAAAGAACCTGCACGACCCGGCGGATTTCGGCATCGCGACCGATCACGGGATCGATTTTTCCCCGCTTGGCCAGGGCAACCAAATCTTTGCCGTATCGCTCGAGAGACTGATACTTGTCTTCCGGATTCTGATCGTTTACCGACTGTCCCCCTCGTACCGTTTGCAGCGCGCTGAGGATATCATCGGTAGAAATGCCGTTCAGATCGAGCAGACGCTTCGGTTGTCCCTCAACCTGTGCCAATGCCAACAGCAGGTGCTCGGTCGAAACATACTGATCCTTCATTTCGTCCGCTTTTGCCTGAGCCGCATCGAGAGTGTCCATCAATTCTTTCGAAGCGGAAACCTGCACGGATGAGCCGGAAATTTTGGGCAACCGGCTGATTTCGCCTTCCAGTATTTGCGCAAGCTGTTGTTGGTTGGCCCCGATTTTCTGAATGAGCGGCTGGACAATGCCGTCGGTCTCGTTGAGCAGTGCCTGCAACAAATGCAACGGCAGCACTTTCTGGTTATTGTTTTTTTCTGCCAATCGCTGAGCCGCCTGGACTGCTTCTTGCGCTTTGACCGTCAGTTTTTCAAATTGAAATGCCATGAGTTGGTTCCTCTCCTTCTGTGTATCCCCTTTGTAGATGCGTAAGTCATGAGCCATCTACAGTTGTGTGTTTCAACTGGTGCGTTCTCGCCCACTCCGTTCCTTTATACGAACCGTGACGCAGGCTGTACTTTCGAAGTCTGTTTCGATGTGCGTTGCGGCGTGTGCCGTGTCGAACGATTCGTGAAAAAAGCCCCGGTGTTTTACTTCCGGGGCTGGTTGAAAGATTACTCTTTCGTTTCGAACTCGGCGTCGATCACTTCGCCTTCGTCCGACCCGCCGGCTGCCCCGTCCGGTGGTGCTTCGCCACCAGCAGGTTGCTCTTTCGCCGAGGCTTCGTACATCGCCTTGGAAAGAGCGTGCGTGGCCTGTTCGAGTTCTTCGATAGCAGATTTGATCTGTCCGACATCCTCACCCGCTTCGGCTTCCTTCACCTTGGCGATCGAGGCTTCAATCGCCGATTTCGATCCTTCATCCAGTTTATCGGCGTGTTCCTTGAGCAGCTTTTCGGTATCGTAAGCCAGGTTCGACGCCTTGTTACGGGCTTCAGCCAGTTCCCGCTTCCTTTTATCTTCGTCGGCATGAGCTTCCGCATCTTTTTTCATTCGCTCGATTTCCTCTTCGGAGAGTCCACTCGAGTTATCGATGGTCACGGATTGCTCTTTGCCGCTGGCTTTATCGGTCGCCTTGACGCTCAAAATACCGTTTTTGTCGATGTCGAATGTCACCTCAATCTGGGGCAGACCGCGAGGAGCGGGAGGAATACCGTCGAGGTTGAACTCGCCCAGCAACCTGTTGTCAGCCGCCATCGGACGTTCTCCCTGGAAGACTCGCACCGTTACCGCGGTCTGGTTATCCGCTGCAGTGGAAAACGTCTCTTTCTTTTCGAACGGGATCGTTGTGTTTCGCTCGATCAATTTGGTCATCACGCCCCCTTCGGTTTCGATACCGAGGGAAAGCGGCGTGACATCGAGCAGGAGAATATCCTTGTATTCCCCCTGACCAGCGATAATCGCTCCCTGAATCGCAGCTCCGATCGCAACGACCTCGTCGGGGTTGACACCTTTGTGTGGTTCCTTGCCAAAGATTTTTTTGACGAGTTCCTGCACCTTGGGGATTCGGGTTGAACCACCGACAAGAACAACCTCATCGATATCACTCGCTTTCAAACCGGCATCGGCCAGTGCATCTTCCACCGGTTTGCGGCATCGTTCAACAAGCGGATCGATCAGCTTCTCGAATTCGGAACGCGTAATTGACATCTGCAGGTGTTTGGGGTTTCCGCTATCCACTGCGATAAACGGCAGGTTGATATCGGTTGATTGTGAAGAAGACAGCTCCTTCTTCGCTTTCTCGGCTGCTTCCCGCAAACGCTGCAACGCCATCGGTTCTTTACGCAGATCAACTCCTTCATCCGCCTGGAACTTGTCTGCGATGAAGTTGATCAGTTCTTCATCGAAGTCGTCACCACCCAAATGGGTATCACCGTTGGTACTCAGAACCTGGACGAGTTCCGCATCGACTTCCAGGATCGAAACATCGAACGTCCCGCCGCCCAAGTCGAACACGGCGATTTTTTCATCCTTCTTCTTTTCCAGTCCGTAAGCCAGAGCCGCAGCGGTCGGTTCGTTGACGATTCGCTCAACTTCCAGCCCGGCAATCTGGCCCGCGTCCTTGGTTGCTTGCCGCTGGGCATCGTTGAAATAGGCGGGAACTGTTACCACCGCCTTGTTGACCTTGTGGCCCAGATAGCTTTCAGCCGCCTCTTTCAGTTTCTGCAGAATCTTGGCGGAAATTTCCGGTGGCGTCAGCTCCTTGTCTCCCACCTTGACTTTCACATAGTCATCCGCACCCCCTGTAATCTGATAGGGGACAATCTTTTCTTCAGAAGCGACTTCATTGTGTCGACGCCCCATGAATCGCTTGATCGAGTAGATCGTATTATGAGGGTTTGTTACCGCTTGCCGTTTCGCGGGTTCCCCCACAAGAACTTCACCTTTTTCAGTGAACGCAACAACACTTGGGGTGATTCGGCTTCCCTCCAGGTTGGTGATGACTTTCGCCTCACCCCCTTCCATGACTGCAACAACCGAGTTCGTCGTTCCCAAGTCAATTCCAATTACCTTTTCGCCTTCAACAGCCATGACATCATCCTTTCGTTTAGTGGTTAAATGTATCCTCTTGCCTGTATTATACAGGACTATTTTGTCTTATTTATGGGTTCATTGCAAAACCATTCACACGAGGAACGGCTTGCGTTTATGTGTAAAGCAAATCGGATGCCAAGAAATGATTATCATCCAGATATTCCTATCTGTCCTGATATAAAGAGGTTAGGGAGTATCCCAATCTAGTTGGTTGAGGGTCGCGGTGCCATAATGGCATGATTGGGGAAGCTGATAGTTTTACCACTGTATGCCAAAATGGCCGCCTGTGGACGAACTTGATGATGCGACGCAGATGTGATACAGGAAAATGTACTCAAATGTACACTATATGGCTGGGGGTACAATGAACATTCATGTTACGTGCTGACCGAAATAGCCGTTTCCTTGACACTGTAACTGTGTGTGGGTAAAAACGCTCATTCAATAACATTCTGATGCGTGAACATTATCCAACAGTAAAAAGAGCAAGGCGATGGCGAAGAAAAAGAAGGCAACCACGAAGACCACTCGCAAGGCTCCGGGCAGGCAGTCCAAATCGGCCACTGCCAGTAAGCGGGCGGTTAAAGCGAAAAAGCCTGCGAAAAAAGTTCCTGCCAAGAAAGTTGCGAAGAAAGTGGGAACTCGCCACGTCTCCCCTGAAGTTGCCATTCGACGGCTCGATCGAGAGATTGTCGATCTCCTGAATCGTCGCGCACAGACGACGTTGAAATTACTCCAGGAAAATCCGGTTCCGCGGGAAGCGTTGTTCGATCCGCATGCTGATGACGAACTGTGGCAAAAGCTGGAGGCCCTGAACAAGGGGCCGCTGCCGGTTTCTGCGCTGCGGGCGGTCTTTCGTGAAGTGCTAAGTGCGGCCAAGCAGCAGATTAAACGTCAACGGGTCGCGTATTTGGGGCCGCAATACAGTTTTACCCACTTTGCGGCTCTGGAACGATTTGGCTCTCATGCCGATCTTGTTGCTGTCAACACGATTGCGGCTGTGTTTGAAGAGGTGAACCGCGGGCATACCGAATACGGGATTGTCCCTATCGAAAATAGTACAGACGGTCGGATTGTCGATACGCTCGATATGTTCCAGCGACTCCCGTTGAAAATTTGCGGTGAGCTGCAGATTTCAGTGCATCACAATCTGCTTTCCCGTTCGCTCCGCAGTGAGATTAACGAGATTTACAGTAAACCGCAGGCTCTTTCGCAGTGTCGGGACTGGTTGGCGCGCAACATGCCCCAAGCCGAGTTGATCGAAGTGACAAGCACATCGACCGCTGCCCAAATTGCTCGCGATAAACCGGGAGCCGGTGCGGTGGCGTCACGACAGGCGGCTATCCAATACGATCTGGAAATTGTCGCTGATAATATTGAGGACAATCCGAATAATATCACGCGCTTCGCCGTGATAGGAGACAGCGAAACCAAAGCGACCGGGCACGATCGAACTTCGATCCTGCTGCAGATCACTCACGCACCCGGTTCCCTTTCAGATGCGCTGGCTGCATTCAAAACAAACAAGGTCAATCTGACCTGGATCGAATCGTTTCCGCTTCGCGGTGCAGAAGCCGGGTATCTTTTTTTCCTCGATTTCGAGGGACACAAGCAGGATGCGAAAATCAAAAAGACGCTCGCGGCGTTGGAAAAGAAAGCAGTCGCCTTGCGGTTGCTCGGCTCTTATCCGCGTAGTGAACCGATCGATGGATAATCCTGTCAACTGACGGAATTTGTCAGTTGGCGGAACTGGTGGAACAAATGAGAGGCGTCTTTCTCCCGGTTATTGCGGTTTTCTAACGCAACATTTTCAAGAACGACCCGGGCGGGCGGAATCCTTTGCGGAGGGGTTTTGGCAATACGGGGATAATCGGGTTCGCGGACGTTTTTGGGGAATTAGTGGAGCTATTAGTGAAATACGATGTGTACGGCGTTGGCAATTCTCTGGTCGATATTCAGGCTCACGTTTCGGACAGGTTTCTTGAATCAATCGGATATCCCAAAGGGGGAATGACGCTTGTTGACGAACAGACGCAGATGTCTGTCCTCGATCGCCTGGAAGGAACACCGGTCACACGCTGCGCGGGTGGTTCGGCGGCCAATACGATTATGGGGATTGTCGATTTCGGAGGCACGGCAGCTTATGCTGGCAAAACGGCCAATGATGAAATCGGCAACTTCTGCCTGCAGGATATGCGAAAGCTCGGCGTTCGTATCGAGGTGGAATCGATCGAAGGGCAGACCGGAACATGTGTCGTGCTGATTACCGATGATGCAGAACGAACCATGTTGACGCACCTGGGCGTTTCCTCGGAACTGAGCGAGAACGATATCGAAGAAGAAGAAATCGCCCGTTCAAAATATGTGTATATCGAAGGTTATCTTTTCACGGGAGATTCCACAAAGCGGGCGGCATTGAAGGCGATCGAGCTGGCGAAGAAGCACGATGTCAAAGTTGCGTTCACCGTTTCCGATCCCTTTCTGATCAATCTTTTTCGAGATGAGTTCTGGGAGCTGATTGAAGGGCCGATCGATCTGCTGTTTTGCAATCTGGAAGAGGCCCGCAGTTTGACCGGCAAGGAAGATGCGATCGATTGTGCGCACGAAATTCATAAGCACTCCGATCATGTTGCGATGACATTGGGGGCGGACGGTTCGCTGATCATGAATGATGGAAAGGCGATTCCAATCGAGGGCGTCCCAACGCATGCAATCGACACAACCGGTGCAGGTGATATGTACGCAGCCGGCGTTCTTTACGGGATTACGAACGGATTGAATTGGCACGACGCGGGGCATCTCGCTTCACACGCCGCCTCGCGGGTTGTTTCGCAACTGGGGGCCCGGCTCGCCAAACCGTTCACGCAGGAAGAAATTGCCGAGCTGCTTTCGTGAACCGGAATGTTGCCGCAGCCTGGCGTCATACTGGTACGTGCAAACCCTGAGATCGGGCTTGGAGCATACATGCGCCCCGGATAACCTGCACGACCGGTATCATTTTGTACCTTCGTTCTGAAATTCATTCCGAAAGCGATTATCCAGATGGCCGTTTTTCAGAAATGTGCGAACTGTTCGTAGACTTTCGCTGCGAAACAGACTTTTGCTCTTGCCAATGCGGATTGCCGAGCAGTCGGAAAAAATATCCGGAAATCGCATGGTCGATCTTTGATGTTTTTCGGCACTCACGCTAACCTGATACCGGCAGCGGGAGTTTTCCCGGGTATTTCTTCCTTCGACAAGGCCGCCGTTTGAGTTACGGAATAAATCAGTGGATATTTCTGAGCTACGCACCAGGCATTACAACGCGACAATTATCTATTTCGAACTCGTGCACGAACATTTGATGAAAATTCGTGTCAAACCGGATGGAGATCGTCTCGATTACGAACCCGGACAGTACACAATCCTTGCACTGGGAGGCTGGGAGAATCGCTACGATGGCCCAGCAACAATCGCCGACGAAAAAATCCGGGGGAAGCTGATCAAGCGGGCCTATTCGGTTGCCTGTACGTTGATCGACGAGAACGGGCAGTTGATCAGTTGTCGGGATTGCGACTATCTCGAATTCTATATTACCCTTGTTGTCCGTAACGATGAGGAACTCCCCAAACGTCCGCCGTTGACACCGAGACTGTTCGCGTTACGGGAGGGAGATCGCATTCATCTGTCCCGCCATGTGGTGGGCCATTACACGCTGGATCCTGTTGGGCCGGAAGATGACGTTGTTCTTGCGGGCACCGGAACCGGGGAAGCACCGCACAATGCGATGGCTGCGGAGTTGCTCAAACGGGGGCATCGGGGGAAGATCGCTTCAATGACCTGCGTTCGTTATCGGGGTGACGCAGCTTATTTGAAGGAACAGGCCCGACTCGAAGAAATGTTTCCGAATTACCGGTATCGTCTTTACACCACGCGGGAACCTGAAAATCTGGATGCTTCACATCCCGATTACGTGGGCAAGCGATATTTGCAGGACGTCATCCGTCCCGAAAATTTCGAACAGGAATTCGGCTGGTCAATCAACCCGGCTTCCACCCATGTCTTTTTGTGTGGCAATCCTGAAATGATCGGGATTCCCGTCCGGAAAAAGGACGGAACTCACGAATTCCCACAGCCGAAGGGAATGATCGAAATTCTTACCGAACAGGGAATGAGTCTGGCACAGGGGCACGAACCGGGAAATATCCATTTTGAAAAATATTGGTAACAATTGCTCCCTTATCACGGTACGCTGAGCTTGAAGCGGTTGGCTCGATTTTCAGCAGTGCGGCAAGCAACTGTGACAAACCGCGGCATATTGCAGTAAACTGCGGCAACCTGCGGCAACCTGCGGCAAGCTGTAACAAAGCGGATTGGCGTCCCCGCAGTTTTCCTGCTGGGAAGGTTATTAGCGATGAAATCAGGGCAGAACCTGTGATGGATCAAGAAAGTAAAATTGAAACAGAACCTCATGAGTGACAGAAAAATTGGAATCTGGTTTATTGGTGCCTGGGGAGGTGTGGCGACCACCTCAGCCGTTGGGCTGGCCGCGCTCCAGCAGGGAATTGCTCCACCGACCGGTCTTGTGAGTGAATTACCACTTTTTCAGGACGTTCCTTTGGCCGATTGGAACTGCTTTGTTATCGGCGGACACGAAGTAAGAGAGATCGGCTTTCAGAACGCGGCTCGGGAACTGGCCGAAAAATCGAACCTCTTTTCCGTTGAATTGCTGAAATCGGTTTCGTCGAAACTGGATGAATTTGACGCCAATATCAAGCAGGGAACCTTGATCAATGTAGGCTCGATGATCAAAAAAATTTCGTGCGAACAGGCGAAGAAGCAACAGGGGGAATCGCCAGGTGAGGCACTGAAAAGAATACAGACCGACATCGAACAGTTTCGCTCCCGATATCAGCTTGATCAGGTGATTGTTGTCAATCTCGCTTCCACAGAACCGACCATGCATCTTGACGAGGTGCCAGATTCCTGGTCAGAATTGAGCAGCGTCATTCATTCCAGTCAATCTTCACCGATCCCTGCCAGTTCCCTGTACGCGATTGCCGCCTTTGAAGCAAACTGCGCCTTTGTCAATTTTACGCCTTCGGTCGCCTCAAATTTACCGGCTCTGATTGAGCTGGCAGAATCGAAAACGAGAGTCCATTGTGGACGGGACGGAAAAACAGGGGAGACACTTTTGAAGAGTGTTCTTGCTCCGATGTTTGCCGCCCGCAATCTGCATGTCCTCAGTTGGGTGGGGCACAATATCTTCGGGAACATGGATGGCATTGTGCTGAACGATCCTGAAAACAAAGCCACGAAGGTTCATTCCAAAGCGCACCTGCTATCGGAGATTCTCGGCTACGATCTCCAGTCGCTCGTCTCCATCGAGTACATTGAATCTTTGGGAGACTGGAAAACGGCTTGGGATCATATCCACTTTGAGGGTTTTCTGAACACAAAAATGACCCTGCAACTGACCTGGCAAGGTTGTGACTCCATTTTGGCCGCTCCGCTTGTGCTGGATTTGATCCGCCTGTGTGAACTGGAGCAACATCGGGGAGGTAGCGGCATTCAGGAACAGTTCGCCTGCTTCTTCAAAAGTCCGATGGGAACAGCGCCGCCGGAATTCGCCTTGCAGTATGAAATGCTGAAAAAATGGGTTGAACAGGTGAAAACCGGCTGACCGTCCTGTCTCTCCAACCGGTCTGGCTTTGGGCGGACGGACAAACCTGGCGGGAGCAAACCGGGCGGGAGCAAACCGCTCGGGAGTAAATCGCGCGAGTTGCAATGATTCCGCCTGGTCTGCTCAGACTGGCCAGATTGCTCAGGCTGGTCTGTGAAACCGTTTCGTCATACAATGCCCCGGTGAAGCGACAACAGAATCTATTTCAGGACGCCGCCGATTTGAAATGGAGCGAGGCCGATCTGCGTGATCGTCTTGTGGCCGAGGTGGTTTTTAACCGTCCAATGGAAACGGGCTATTATTACCTGGTGCCCGATCCGTTGCGGGAGTTGCTGCGCCCCGGGCAGCGGGTGAAAGCGCCTCTCGGCCGGGGCAACAAAATGGAAGCCGGCTTTTGTATCAGACTGCATAATGGTATTCCGCCTGAGGTTTCCGGAAAACGGAAGCTGAAAGAAATCGTCGAAATTCTGGATCGCGAACCGCTGGTGAATCGGAAGATGCTCGATCTGACCCGCTGGATCGCTGACTATTATCTGTGCAGTTGGGGGCAAGTACTGCACGGTGTGATTCCGGCGGCGGTAAAAAAAAATGCGGGGACACGGGAGTTCCGCCTGTTTCGATTGGCGGACGGTATTCTGGATCGCATCGATAACTGGCAATTGCCCGCCAAACAGCGCGCCGTCGTCGAAGTGTTGAGGGCCGCCCGGGAACCGATGCTGATCGATGCTCTCACCGCGGCGGCGAAGTGCGGAACATCGCCGGTCAACACGCTCCGGAAGAAAGGAATTGTTGAGGCGATTCGCGAAACCCGGCTGACTTTTTCGCCCGAAGAAAAAGTTGTCGAGCGGGAAAAATCGCTCACGCTCAGTTCGGCTCAACAGCGGGCACTTGATGCCATCATCGGTGCTGCCGACAGGAAACCATCTTCCCATGAAACATTGTTGTTGCATGGCGTGACTGGTTCCGGGAAAACGGAAGTTTATATCCAGGCGATCCGTCACATTGTTGATCGGGAACAGCAGGCCATTCTGCTTGTGCCCGAAATCAGTCTGACGCCACAAACGATCCGGCGTTTCAGCCGACGCTTCGATTCCGTCGCGGTTTTGCATTCACATTTGACAGACTCGGAAAGACATTGGCACTGGCAGCAGATTGCATCGGGAAAAGTCCAGGTCGTTGTCGGAGCACGGAGTGCCATCTTCGCTCCCATGCCGAACCTGGGAATGATTATCATCGACGAAGAACACGAAACAACTTTCAAACAGGAAACCGTCCCACGTTATCATGCTCGGGAAGTAGCCCGGAAACGGGCCCAGATGGAAAACATTCCGCTCGTTCTCGGAACGGCCACGCCGATGCTGGAATCGTGGTGGAAGGTGAAGACGAAACAGTATCGCCTTGTTTCACTGCCTGATCGAATCGAAAAACTTCCGATGCCTCCCGTGATCACCGTCGATACCGTGAACGATCCACTCATCAAACGGGGACACAACATCGGGCGGGCCTTGCGCGCCTCGATGGATCAGGCACTCCGGGACGATGGCCAGATCATCCTGTTTTTCAATCTTCGCGGTTTCACCCCGGTGTTGTGGTGTAGACAGTGTGGCGAGAAATTCACCTGCCCCCACTGTGCAACCAGTTTAACCTGGCATAAAGATAAAAAAATCTGCATGTGCCACACTTGCGATTTCAAAACGGGTCTGCCCGGTTCCTGCCCCTCCTGCCATCAACCGGGATTACGACATTTCGGCTCCGGGACTCAACGGCTCGAAGATGAAGTTCGCAGCAAATTCCCGGGCGTTTCGGTCATCCGCATGGATAGCGATTCGATGCGAAAGGCGGGCAGTCATCATGAAGCGCTTGAGAAATTCCGGCATGGCGAAGCCTCGATTCTGCTCGGTACCCAGATGATCGCCAAGGGACTCGATTTCCCCAATGTGACCCTTGTTGGCGTTGTCGATGCGGATATCTCGCTGCATCAAACCGATTTTCGTGCTTCCGAACGAACGTTCCAGCTGATTTCCCAGGTGGCGGGTCGAACCGGTCGCAGTTCGCGTGGCGGTCGTGTTCTTGTCCAGACAATGCAACCGGATGCCGAGGCGATCCGCTTTGCTGCCGAGCATGATTATGTCGGCTTTGCCAGACAGGAATTGAAGCATCGGGAAGAAAGCCAAATGCCCCCCTGTTCGCAGTTGCTGCGGATCATCATTCGAGGCAAGGACGAAAAACTGGTCGAAGAATCGTCTCTGGCCATGAGCGATATATTGCGCAGCCGAACAAAAACATCCCCGGCGATCTACCGTATTCTGGGGCCTGCTCCCGCTCCTCTGGCCCGACACAAGGATTATTTCCGCTTCCATATTCTGATCAGCAGCGAAAGCCATTCGGCATTGTGCGGATTGCTGCGCGATTGCAGAAAAGAAATCGACAAGCTGCCTCATATCGAATACGCTCTTGATGTCGATCCTCTGCAGATCCGGTAACTGATAACCGGTTCCGGAATTTCAGAGCGATTGCTGCTCCAGTTCCCTGCGCAACTTGTCCTCGGGGACATAAAGTGATTTTCTGAGGATCACTTCACGAATGTGCCAGAGCTGCCCAGACTTTTTCCAACGATCAAAATAGGTGTAGACCGTTTCCCACGCGGGGAAATCGTGGGGCAGCATCCGCCAGGTACAACCGGTGTTCCAGCGATAGTTGATGGCATTAACGACCTCACGCAAGTT
>JALTOP010000238.1:0-4161 GCA_027000105.1 Planctomycetaceae bacterium
TTCGGAATCTCTTGATAGCTGTTGCATTTTTTCGAACATCCAATCGCCACCGGGGCAGTTGCCAATGAGCACTCCCGCATTGTTATCGTCGAGAATTTCTGCGGTCTCGGCATCAAGAGCGAACGGTCCGATTCGCTTCTCGCTCATTCGGACGATACGGTGTCCCCTGATCATGGGAATGGCATTACGCTGGTTGGCATCAAACATTTCGGACATCAAGCTTACTCCTGTCTACTCTTGAACCGGGGAACCACATTCTGAACAGAACCTGGCGTTGCTTACGATTTTATGACCACACTGCTTGCAGGTAATTTCCACTTCCTCTGCGGAGGTGACCCAATCATTTTGGTTAAGCGTGTTTGTTGGCGTCTTCTCCAGAAAGACCGTCTGAATGGCAGTCAACAGATTCAGTGTGGCCCGTTTGCTGGAGGCTTCGTCGCTACGTGGGTTGGCGATACAACGAAAGCAACCTTCATCTCCTTCACACGTGCAGGCATTGACTCTTTCGATCGACTTTTCGATCAACTCCGGCATTTTATCAAAAGCCGTTGTGGTGAGATCGACCCCATCATAGACGGTATCGTAAAGAAACAGGGCGTTATCCCCGTTGACAAGGCGATCTACCGCAGAAGAGTAATCCTGTGTATCGCACGGTCCGGAAACCGTCGGAAACAACCCTGTGACCAGTCGCTCCACACCCCACAACGCCGCCTGTGGATTGGGGCCAATTTCCGGAACGAGTTTGCTCCAGAAAGAACCTGAGAAGGAAAGCATCGTCCCTTCACTCGGCAATCGATACTGCCTCATTCCTCCACTCCCCTGCCAGGTCATCACGACGTTGCCTGAGCGATCCTTTTCGGTGACACTGAGCAGGTACTCTGTGACATCCATTGAAGCTGTTGCGACGCGGATGTCATCGTAATCGGCAATTCGAAATTGATTTTTCAGACGAATCTTTCGTTGAAGATGGGGAACCGTTTCATTGGCCGTGTATTCCTTGCTCAAGCGGATCTTCTTTTTCCCATAGAGAATGTTGCTGACCCGATAGGTTCTACCGCCGTGCCGATAGATGGCGTTTGCGTAACACTCGCGTAAAATGTGGAAATAGCTGACATCGCCTATTTCGATTTCCCCATCGTACAGCTTGAAAGAGCGTTCGCCCCCATTTCGAATGTTGACTTCGATATGCGGTTCACTGCAGTAAAAAATATCCTGGTTCAATTTCCCGGCATTGCGAAGTTCGTGGATCGAACTCATTTCAGGGCCGAGGGACTCCAGATCCAATTGGGATTCGTCGCCGGCTTCCTGACAGGCACAGGCGTAATGCTGGCAGGCGATCCTTCGGTTCTGAAGATTGAGAACCAGCGCCTCGTTTTCCCGGCCAAACAATTCTTCAGGATGATTGGCGTAGTAACTGTCGATCGGCGTTTCAGCCGGAATGAGAATGGTGACTCCTTCTCGCCCCCCTCTGGCAGAACGCCCTGACCGTTGCCAAAGCGACATCATACTGTGCGGGAGACCAATGCAGATGACGACATCAATTTCACCGATATCAATTCCGAGTTCCAACGCCGAAGTAGAAAATACGAGTCGCACATCTTTGGACCTCAGGCCGTTTTCAATCTCCTCGCGTTCGCTGGAAGAGAGCCCCGATCGATAGACGCGTACATGATCGGGCTTCGGTTCCCCCGGTTTGACGGAATGCGAAATCATCCGCTCCGCAGAAACACGGCTTGGGCAGAAAGCAAGAACAGTCAACCCGGCATCTGCCAGTTTCTGGGCAAGTTTTCGGCCGGTTTCATAATGATGATCTTCACTGCGCACCATCCAGAATTTTCTTTTCCCCTGCATACTGCCATCTTTTTCGGAATTGATGCAGGTGAAATCGAGCCCGGTTAACCGCTCCATGTGCTCCTGTGGGTCATTCACCGTTGCAGAGGTGGCAACAAAACGCGGGGAACTGCCGTGAAGTTTGCAGATTTGTCGAAGACGATGCAAAATGTAGGCCACGTTGGTTCCGAAGACGCCGCGGTATTCGTGGCACTCGTCAATGGCAACGACTTCAAGATGGCGAAAAAATGAACTCCAGTTGGAATCGTGATGCCCCATAATTCCGAGGTGCAACATATCGGGATTCGTCAAAATAATCTGACTTTTTTCACGAATGGGCTTGCGTCTTTCAGATAAAACTGCCCCATCGTATCGGCTAACCAAGAGGGAATTGTTCTCCTGCAACTCCCGCAGTCCATCGGTCTGTTTGAACATCGACCTCAGTTTGATCTGCTGGTCATTCGCCAATGCTTTTTGCGGGTATAAAAACAGAGCGGTCGATTTCGGATCCTTGCAAAGGGCGTCACAAATGGGAAGAGAATAGATCAAGGACTTGCCGCTGGAAGTGCGAGTCGCGACCACGGTGTGTTTCCCGCTCAGGACAGATTCAACCGCTTCGTGTTGATGACTGTAGAGCCCTTGAGGAAACTGCGATTCCAGATAGGCCAGAACTTTCCTGTCGAGGCGAGATTCAGATAACGGCACATGAATTCCCGCACGTGGGCCATCTACATCGGGATCATGCAACATGACAAGTGAGGGATCTGATTCAATCACTTCCCGGGCGGTACAGATCACATCGTGATTTTCCATTGTCGTCATTCCTGCCTTTTATCGAAAAACGCGACTGACTATTGCTGATAGTGGAAGCTGTTGCGAAGCGCGTGCCAAACAGAAAGAAGTGGCGATTTTCGCATCGCGTGACAGCAGTGCGATGGTAAATATTCCAACCATTTCCAGCGGAAAACGAGCCTGATTGTATTTATCATTTTTTTCTGACGCTCTTTTCGAAAGGCGGTTGAGTTGCCTTTCCGGGGATGACCCGATAAGATGAGCACAATATTATTTGCTGATACACAAATTATTTGGTGTTCTTTGGTGGTCTGATGAAACGAATTCTTGTGCAATGGATCGGGTTGAGCGATCTTCGGGCGATGGCGGCAACGTTACCTGCAAGCAAGCGCAAGCAGATTATGGATGGCATTGGTGGTAGTCTCCCCCGAAAAGGTGATCCGGGACCAACCAAAACATTTTTGACCCATCAGAAATTTGATGAAGTGAGGCTTCTTTCCAGTTATGAATCAAACTGGAACAAGTGGTTCGAAAAATGGATAAAAACCCCGGTGACGATTGTTCCTGTCGAACTGGAAAACCCAACGGACTATACAGCGATTACTGAAATATGCGACGGTGAGCTTTCAAAGTTGACCAAAAGAAAGAATTGGGGGAGTTGCGAGCTGTGCATACATTTGAGTCCGGGGACTCCCGCCATGGCCGCCGTTTGGCTGTTGTTGGGAAAGACGCGATACCCGGCGACATTCTACGAAACATCGCGCGACGGGAAGCCGACGATCCCCAACATTCCTTTTGACCTGATCGATGTCATCCCGGAAATCCTGCGCAAACCGGATGCTCATCTACAGCATCTGGCAGCAGAATCACCAAGTGAAATTGAAGGGTTCGAACACCTTGCCGGCGACAGTCAGGCGATCCGTGATGCCGCCGGGCGTGCAAAACGCGCTGCGTTAAGAAGTGTTTCGGTTTTACTTTCGGGAGAAAGTGGCACCGGAAAAGAAATGTTCGCTCAGGCGATTTACAAAGCGAGCCCGCGTCGAGAGCAACCATTTTTGGCAATCAATTGTGCTGCCTTATCGAAGTCGCTTCTCGAATCTGAATTGTTTGGTCACGTCAAAGGCGCATTCACCGGGGCCGACCGCTCAAGAGCAGGTGCCTTTGAACTGGCGGACGGAGGAACGCTGTTTCTGGATGAAATTGGCGAATGTGACCTGGAAACACAGGCCAAGCTTCTTCGTGTGCTGCAACCGATTTCAGGTGAGAGTTCCAGCGTTCGGATCATACGTCGCCTTGGCGATGAAAAAGAAAGAAAAGTGGATGTAAGAATCATTGCTGCGACAAATAAAGATCTGCATCAGGCGATAAAACAGGGGAAATTTCGCGAAGACCTGTACTACCGACTGGCTTCAATTACGATCACTTTGCCCCCTTTGCGAAACCGAAAAAGCGATATTTCCAAAATAGCCGAGAAGCTCCTGGCTCAAATCAATCAGCAATTCAAGATTGAAGAACCCGATTATGAGTACAAATCCCTTT
>JALTOP010000238.1:4171-4816 GCA_027000105.1 Planctomycetaceae bacterium
AAGCATGACTGGCCGGGAAACGTACGTCAACTTAATAATGTTCTGGTACAAGCGGCTGTATTAACCGACGGGGTAAAAATTGGTCGTCGGGAACTCGCCGCCGCCTTGGGTGAAATGCCGGAATCCGGCAGTGGGGTATCCTCTCTTGTTCTTCATCCGCTGGGAGACGGATTTGACCTGAATGAGTATTTAAACACTATACATCGAGAATATTTGCAGCGGGCGATGGAAGAAGCGGGTGGCGTCAAAACGAAAGCGGCTCAACTGTTGGGAATCAAAAACTATCAGACACTTGATGCACAATTGAAGCGACTGAATGTAAATGGAAAATGGAAATCATAAAAAGCATTTCAACCTGAATCCGTCCCGTTGGCACGCTACTTGCTCCTATTCACACGCAGACGGATTGACGGGTTTCAGGATAAACCGATTGTCCTGAAATTTTAACTCGACCTGGCATGAGTGGTCTGTTCCAACCGCCGTGAGCAAAGTGGGGGGTATAAATTTACGTCTGCATCGGAATGTTTTACTGTTAGCAGTGTAGAAGGGCTTACTTGTTCATGACACCTTACGAAGAGGGATACGAAGCCTACCAGAATGGAGCGAGTCTTCAAGATTGCCCCTATCAAGCCGATTCTCCTGAAG
>JALTOP010000239.1 GCA_027000105.1 Planctomycetaceae bacterium
AATGTGATGAAAGCGACCAGGAAATTCTCAGTGGACGGCACCGCATTTTTACGGAAGAAGAATCAGGAGTGATCGACGGTGAGTGCAGTTTCTTTGAAACAACCAAGGCACCCGTTTACGACGAAAATGGTAGAATCAGTGCCATTGTCGGAATCAGTCGGGATATCACCGAGCGGAAAAAGGCAGAGGAAAAACTGAAGCAGTATCGGGAAATTGTCTCCAGCTCGACCGATATGCTTGCCATTCTCGATAAAAATTTCGTCTATCTCGCCGCCAACAAAGCGTATCTGGATGCCTTTGGTCTTACCTTCGATGAAATCGTTGGCATCACCGCGATGGACCTGTTCGATGAGGACTGTTTTGAAAATATCGTCAAGCCGAATGCACAGCTTTGCCTTTCCGGGAAACAGGTTCACTTCCAGAACGAATGCCAGTTTCCTGCCTTGGGTAGTCGTTTCATGGATGTGTATTACCATCCCTATTGGGGAAATGATGGTGAAGTGCGAGGATTTGTGATCAATGCGAGGGACATCTCTCAACAAAAGCAGGCCGAAGAAGAATTACGTTTAAGTGAAGAACGTTTTCGCACGTTGATCGACCATGCTCCCTATCAGATTTTCATTCACGATGCACAGGGGAGATTTGTTGATGCCAACAGGAGAGCCCAAAAACGAACTGGTTACAGCCTTGATGAATTGAGGCAGATGAGCGTTGCAGATATTGACGCATTGGCAGATGAAGCAACCGCCCAAAAGCATATCCAGCAGATCGGCTTCGATGAACCGAGTCTTTTCATCTCTGAACACCGCGCAAAATCGGGTGAAGTTTATCCGGTCGAAATTCACGTCATTCGTGTTCTGTTGAATGGTGAGGAATTTATTGTGGGCAGTGTTGTTGACATTTCCGCTCGCAAAAAAGTAGAGGAAGAAAAGAAAAGACTGCAAGATCAGCTTCGACACTCGCAGAAAATGGAAGCGGTCGGCCAGCTCGCAGCCGGGGTAGCTCATGAATTCAATAATGTTCTTGTGGGCGTTTTGAGCAATGCTGAAATGCTGCTTTCGCATTGCGGGAAAGATCTGCCGGGACATTTCAAGGAACCGGTTAAAGCAATCAAACATTCTGCAAGGCTCGCCTCCGATTTGACAAAGCAGCTTCTTTCCTTTGCACACCGGAAAACATCGAGTGCAACCCGGTTTGACATCAACACGGCGGTCACCAGAAACAGAAAAATGCTGCATTGGATCGCCGGTTCTGATATCGAGCTTGTCTTTCAGTTGGCCCCTGAGCCATTGTTTGTCTTTTCCGATGAAGGGGATTTCGAACGTGCGGTAACCAATCTGGTGATCAATGCCCGCGATGCGATGCCCAGCGGAGGCACGCTTTCCATACAAACAGATTCTGTTTTTTTTGACGAGGGTGAGCTCGCTTCTGGTTGTCTGCCGGGGGCTTATGTCAGGCTGTTGGTGGCGGATAGTGGCTGCGGCATGTCGGCCGATGTCAAAGAACGTATCTTTGAACCATTCTTCACCACCAAGCCGGTTGGGGAGGGAACCGGTCTGGGGCTTTCCACGGTTTTTGCGGACATCACCAACAGCGGCGGATTTGTCACTGTCGAAAGTGAAGCCGGCACCGGGAGCGTTTTTGCCATTCATCTGCCTCAATCGAACGCAGAACCTCAAACCGATCAAGAAGATTCTGGCGAGTTGCGACTCCCCGAAGGAGGAACGGAAACAATCCTTGTTTGTGACGACGAAGAAATGGTGCTCAACTCGGTTACCCCTCTGTTGGAGATACTGGGCTACTCCGTTTTGAGCGCCAACAGCCCGGAACAGGCGCTTCAGGTCGCTTCTACTTATGAAGGAAAGATCTCCCTTTTGTTCACCGACTTGACCATGCCCAAGATGAACGGCATCGAACTGGGAAAAAAATTCGCCGAACTGTATCCCGATATCAAAGTGTTGGTCACCTCCGGTTATGCCGAAGATGCTCTTGAGTTCCGTAATGAAAACGCGGAAAAATTCGCTTTCATCGCCAAACCTGCTTCTCTGGAAGAAATGGCTCGGGCGCTCAGAGATATTTTGAAGAAATAATGCGCACCATCCGTTGCAGATGCACGATTTTCCGTTTCCTGGCAGGCAACTTTGACATTTGGGCGAACAAGGGCTGGACTTCGGGCTATGCTTGCCGATAAATTGGGGGCTCGACGAAAGAGCACAAAACATGCCGAAAACAGCTGAATAAACAGGGATATACAGACGGAAAAAAAGATGGCTGAACGACTACAGGGGATTTTTACACCCAATTTGGTCCCGATGACAGAAGCGGGAGAGATCAACGAGGCGGAATTGCGTCGGTATATTGATTGGTTGATCGAAAAGGGGGTGCATGGGCTCTATCCGAACGGTTCCACCGGCGAGTTTACACGATTCACCGTCGATGAACGAAAGCGGATTACCGAAATCATTGCAGACCAAACCGCAGGTCGTGTCCCGATTCTCGCGGGAGCCGCCGAGGCCAATGCCAGGGAAACGATAAAGGCCTGTGAATACTACTACGATCTGGGCGTACGAGCCGTCGCGATTGTCGCTCCCTTCTACTACAAATTGAGTCCGGCTTCGGTTTACGCCTACTTCCGGGAAATCGGAAGAAACACGCCAATTGATGTTACTTTGTACAACATCCCGATGTTCGCCAGCCCGATTGATGTACCAACTGTTCAGCGACTGAGTGAAGAATGCGAGAAGATTATCGCGATCAAGGATTCTTCTGGCGATTTACCCCACATGATTCGCATGATCCAGGCGGTGAAGCCGAATCGCCCGGAATTCAGTTTCCTGACTGGTTGGGATGCGGCCTTGATGCCGATGCTGCTCATCGGTTGCGATGGCGGCACAAACGCGACTTCTGGTGTTGTCCCGGAATTGACAAGAAAACTATATGAATTGACCATCAGCCATAACATCCAGAAGGCCAAGGAGTTACAGTACGACTTGCTGAAACTGTTCGATGTCATGCTCTATTCAGCTGAGTTCCCGGAAGGATTCAGGGAATCTGTCCAGTTGCGCGGATTCAGCATGGGACGGGGCCGCCAGCCACTTTCTGAAGAGCAGAAGACCGATCTTCAAACCTTGAGCCGCGAGTTGCAGTGCATGCTATCCGCACATGGGTACACTGACGAACCGATTGGTGGTTGCCCGGTCGGAACCGATGTGGAGATCAATACGCAGGAGGTGACTCGCATCGTCAGCACGGTTGTTTCTGAATTGAAACGACGCGGAATTGTCGATTAACGCCCCTCTGGCTTGACGAAACAGTGTTGAGCGTTTACCGTCTAGCCTCTTCAGCAATAGAAGCCGGGGAGGGTGTGCAAGCACTCAATAATCATACATATTGGGATATTATTAAGAGAGTAGAGTAGCATGTCACTTGACAGCAGTTTGAAAGCGAATAAAGGGCTGGTAAGAGCGCGGAACGTTCTGAAAAGAGACGAGCGTATTGCTCAACTGAAGGAAGAAGATCGCTGGAACGATGAAATGACGGCCCTCGGATTGCCGAAGGTTCGCATTGTGAAAACGACAATCGGCAAGAAGAAGAAAGTCAAAAAGAAAGAAGAATAATCTTCAACCGGTTCGGTCAATCGCTTCCTGGTGGAGCTGGTATTGTCACAATTTCCGAACTGGTGTTGAGTGTCCTCCGCGTTTTTTCACTTGTCATATATCTGAAAACGCTGCGTATCAATTGCCCTTGGCAACACTACCTTCTCCCTTTATTTCAAACCGTTTGAAAGGGAGAAGTTTTTTTACGCGCCGAACTCTCTCTGAATGTTTCACATAAAGGAAAATGCCGTGCGTTTCACCTTGCTTCTGTTTGTTGGGCTGGTTCATTCCGTTTTCTGCTCATCCCTTTGTGCCTCAGACCCGGTTGCCAACGGGCCAGCAAAAGAGCCAGCCAAAGGTCACACTGCCGCGTTGTGGATTCTTTCCGGTCAATCGAATGCGTGCGGACGGGCCAAGCTTCCAGGGCCGCAACCGATCGAGCAGGTGAAAATGTACGCCCCGAATCTGAAAAAGTTCGTGATTGCACAGGATCCACTTCCGAACATGGGAACGTCTGGCGTTGGCCCGTGGGTTGCTGCCGCCCAGCAGGTCGCGAAGCAACAGAAAATAGAAGTTCGCATGTGTGGCTATGCCAGCGGCGGGAAACCGATTTCATATTGGCACCCCGGCCAACCGGGTTACAAGGGACTTTTCCCGGTGATTGAAGAAGCGGGGCAGAAGGCGGATCTCTTTTTGTGGTATCAGGGAGAAAATGACGCCGGCGGCAATCTCAATACAAAGCAGTATCTGGAAGAATTGACCGCTCATGTGGCAAGAGTCCGTAAAGCAGCCAATAACCCCCAAATGTTGGCGGTCATTATTCAGCTGGGGCCTTCCCTGTACAAGGGAAGAGGCGGATACATGGCGCTGCGGGAGGCAGAACGGCAATTTACCATTCAGGATGCCAATGCGATTCTGGTGCCAGCGCTGGGGAGAACGATGAAAGATGGCGTTCACCTGGATAACGCTGGTTATCAGGAATTGGGACGTGAAATTGGACGGGCGATTTTATGCACGCAGTACAACAACCCTGTTGGCAATTGGCCCGGCCCGATTCTTGATACGGCCATCTTGCAGCCGAAAGGGAAATCGAAATTTCTAAACAGGGTCAACGCCCATTTTGCGGAGGTTGAGAAATTGACGGGAGCCACAGCCTCCGATTTTGCCATTATCGATGCAGAAGGAACGAATCGGTGCACGACC
>JALTOP010000240.1 GCA_027000105.1 Planctomycetaceae bacterium
CAGCAGAGATCACGGCGAAGGCGTCCTGTTTTACGGCGCCCTCACCCAGGATTCCTCCTTCGTTTATTTTCCCAACGAAAAGCTCGCCCCAATCAGTCCGGTTTCTTTGGAATCAGGCGGGGAGGGATTTGCACGGGCAAAACCTGTTTACCAAGGGAGGAAGCCGTCAATTGCCTGTGATTTTGCAGGTAGAGTTCCACAGAGTTCATAAATTCATCCCAGCTTTCTGGTGCTGCGTCAACTGCCTGGGAGAGTTGACGAATGCTGGCGTAACCGATCTTGAGAGGAACACTCCCCAGTTCGCGTAAGGCCAGGTCGTTTGCATTGGAAATTCGGAAGACAAGGTCTTCGCCCTGGTGCTGCGAGAGCCAGCTTTTGAGAATTCGCTCGACTTCTGAAACATTTTTTCTGTCCAGGGTAAGCGAACTGAAGGTTTGGGAAAAATAGCCCCCTTCCGCTGACCTGGAGGCAGCGTGTTTGTCTGCTTTCGTTCCATTTTTGGACCAGGGGATATCAACAACGAAAGGCTGTTTACTTTTTGCGGAAGTTGGCTTGTGGAAAGGAGGTGAAGTTTGCTTTTTCTTTTCGTTCCGGGAACGATTCATTGCAGGGAATAAGCCAGGCAATTTTTTACCACGGAGCAAATTGGAAAGTGAATTGTCATTACTCGTCAGCTTCAATTTATTGTTGAAGCCTTCGTGGAATGCCCGACAGAGGCTGTTTTGTGGAAAGCGTTTTTATTGTCGGCTTGCAAGTGAAAGTTGACCATCACGCCTGCCGCACAGCAGCAGTAAGAACGCCAATAGTCACAATAGCCGCTTTAGTCACATTCCTTTTGGCACTGCTGCTGCGAACAGGTAAGCCGTCCGATGTGTCATGCGTTTGGGGTATTTGCAGGGGGATACTTTTCAATCGCTGCAGACCGATATGCAAACGATTCTCTTTCAGCGACTGATGACAAAAATGAACCAGAATCTTCTCATCGTTCGTAAGCAGCCAGGCAGATTCAGTTTCAAATTCTTCTACCGTTTCAACTTCAATCAGAAACCCACCGGCTGAGTAATTCAGGATCATAACTGGAAGCGATCTGTCACCGACGACCAGCGTGGCAGTTTTTCGGGCATGATCACAGCTAAAGCGATACGCTGTTCGATTTTCACGGCAACTGACATTGGCCACAGGAATCACCTCATATTGCGGTCATTGTCACTTTTTGAAAACATTCCCTCACCCTCAAATATAGGTCAGATTCCCAAGGAGCCAAAAAGAATTTGCCAGTTGTCAGCCTGTGGGAAAACAGACAGCCTGAACCTGGTAATCGTTTTTTTTTAGCCAGGTGACTCGTCAGTTACCGGGGAAATCTTTACGGAATCTGCCAGCTGATTTTCTTGAATACCAGGTGTCCATGACGATTATCCAATTATATCGAAGGGATGAATTATTCAGATTTCCGAAATAGAGCCGGCTGGAGACAGTGGAGAAAACAACAATGAGATTGCCGACGAGTTAAACTCGTAACGTGTTGTAAATTATAGGGTTATAACACTAGACAATCTCACTGGAAGAGGCGAATTCTATTTGCCCATCTCTTGACACGTGGTAGAGTTCCTTCAGAAGACTCGTTGAAGCCCCAACCTACAATGAATATACACCTGTAGACTTGTCCGACTTCTGGTTGGGGTCAATGCTCAACGCTGCTGGCAGGTAGGATCGTGTGTCGTATCTGTCAGAGGGTTTTGTTTGATAGTTTGCGGGAACTGATGCTTTCAGCCGAAAGTGCCCCTACTGGATGGGGTTGCCGAGTCGGCTTGGATCTTGCAAATCCCGCAGATGTCAGAATGCCCGGATGCGTACAATAGAGTGAACGGTCGGCGAGGCGTGAGGGGGAAGAGGCAATCGTATACTTAGAAGCGTGGAGCGAATTCAAAGAGCAGGTTCGCGCCCAGACAAACCTAGTGGCCCTAATTGGCGAATCGCGCACGGTCATCCCGAAACGGGGGGGACGCGAGTACGTGGCGCTTTGTCCGTTCCACGATGATCACAACCCCTCGCTGACAATCGATCCTTCACGCAACACTTATAAATGCTGGAGTTGCGGCGAAGGAGGCGACTGCTTCAGTTATGTAATGAAGATGGAAGGGCTCGGTTTTCGCGAAGCGCTCGAGTTGCTTGCGGAGAAAGCTGGACTGGAAGTGCCGAAATCTTCTGGACGCCCAAACGCCTCCCGTTCTGGCTACAAACGGCAGGATGTCCTTGATGTCCTCCACTGGGCGGCTGAAGTCTATCACCACGTACTGCTGAACGATCCCGCTGCAGAAGTGGCTCGCGAATACCTGTTGGATCGTAATTTCTCCGAAGAAACGTGGCTCGATTTCCGACTCGGTTTTCATCCCGGCCCGTGGGAATGGCTGATCGAAAAGGCTCGCGGTCGCTTTACCGTGCAGCAGTTGGAAGCAGCTCGACTGGTTTCAAAAAGAGGCCAGAGCGACGGATATTTCGACTTTTTCCGTAACCGCGTCATGTTTCCGATCGCTAACGATCGTGGGCAGGTCATCGCTTTTGGTGGTCGCGCCCTTCCCGGCAGCGATGAAGAAAGATTCGGGAAGTATCAGAACAGTTCGGAAAGTCCGGTTTTCAGCAAAAGTCGTGTTTTGTACGGATTTGATCGAGCCAAAGAGGCGATGCGCACCCAGAAAAGTGTCATTGTTGTCGAAGGTTATACGGACTGCATCGCGCTGCATCAGTTGGGCATTACCAATGTAGTCGCCACTCTCGGAACCGCACTGACGGCTGAACATGTCTCACTGATTAAACGTTTCCACAGCGATGGTTTCGTGGCGTATCTGGTTTTCGATGGCGACCAGGCCGGGCAGGATGCGGCTAACAAGGCGCTCCCCCAGCTCCTTTCGCAGGACATTGAACTGAAACTGCTCGAAATTCCGGACAAAATGGATCCGCCTGAATTTCTGGAAAAGCACGGTTTGCAGGAATTTCAAACCTTATTGCAAAAAGCTCCCGATGCCTGGGATTTCAAATTCGGCAATTTGGTGAACAAATTTGGGCTGGATAGCGTCCATGCCAGGGAAAATGTGATTGAAGGGATG
The DNA here is from genome assembly GCA_027000105.1 of Planctomycetaceae bacterium. Classification (GTDB taxonomy): domain Bacteria; phylum Planctomycetota; class Planctomycetia; order Planctomycetales; family Planctomycetaceae; genus Rubinisphaera. Next base: position 3,105 of record JALTOP010000240.1, read on the forward strand.
TTGGAGCTCTTGGCGCTGGCCCCCGGAATGCGTGGAACGAACCGTGAAAGCATCCTTTTGAATAAACTGGGTAATAAAGTCGGGTTGCGCGCCCAACAGGAAGATGTATTACGCAAACAATTATCCGTTTTGCGCGCCAAAGGCCCGCAACTTGCTCATACAGCTTCACAGGCAATGACAGCGACGCCTCCCGAAGGTGAAGAAAGGCCAGCCGAGGCGGTTTCAAGCATAAATTACCGTAAAAAGGTGGATCAATTACTCTTTTCGTGTTTGGATTGCACAACCCGGCTGGAACAGGATTTGTTGGAAATAATATTCATGATGCCAGAATGCATCACAACAATTACCCGGTGTGGTGTTCAGAAACAGATACAAAATGGTTTGATTCGGAAAATTTTTGAACTGTGTGAAAATCTCCATCAACAGCAGCGGTTCTCAGGTATAGAATCGCTCATGGTCGAGATCGAAGACCCGGAGTTAAAGCGATACGTCTTGGGAACACACGAAAACGCAGTTCGAAAACGAATCGACGAAAAATTGACTGAAACCGTGCAAGACCCCGTGTTGGATGTCTGCCCGGTCTATTTGAAACAGGTTATCGAACGACTTGAATGGGAAGTGATACAGGCCCAGCATCGTCAATCGACGCAGCTCGTGGAGGTCCAGGCAGAAGAGCCCGCGACCGTCGATGAGAAGATGCAAAGATTGCTGCAGGATGCGGCTCAATTTCATCAGCAACGTGTGACGCGAAAAACAGCATCGCCGGAATAAGAAGTCACTCTTCTTTGATGGCAAGCATCCGAGTTTATTTCTCGAAGGAGATCTTCAGTGCATCAACTTGACCAAACCCTGTTACAACTCGTTGGAGTCGGCAAAAAAAGAGGTTATCTCACTTTCAGCGAAGTGAACGATTACCTCCCCGATGAAGGCGTGAACCCGGATAAACTCGATCATCTTCTGCATTCTCTGGAAGAGTTGGGGCTCGACATCATCCCGGAAAAGCATGTCTCCAAGCGCGAGGTGGAGGCCAGGCAGAAGACTCGCAAAAGAAAAGCGACCAAATCCGAAAAACGTAGCGGCGATATCTCTTACGCAGAGGACGAAGGCTCCCGCAGAATCGATGATCCGGTCAGAATCTACTTGACACAGATGGGCGAAATTCCCCTGCTCACCCGTGAAGAAGAAATTACGCTGGCCAAGAAAATCGAGGTAACCCGCAAACAGTTCCGCAGGCATCTGATGGAAAACGATTGCGCGATGAAGGCGGCGATTGAAACTCTCGCCAAGGTTCATCGGGGAGAATTGCCTTTTGACAGGACGATCAAAGTGTCGCTGACCGAATCGCTCGAAAAAGAGCAGATTCTCGGACGGATGCCTCACAACCTGAAAACGCTCGAATATCTGCAAAAGAAAAACGAGCAGGATTTCCGTGATTCGATCAATCCGGAACTGACACCGGCCCAACGCAAACAGGCCCGTCAAAGACTGGAAACACGCCGACGAAAAATGGTGACACTCGTTGAGGAAATGAGCCTGCGAACCCAGCGTCTCCAACCGCTGCTAAAGCGGCTCGAACAGATTTCTTCGCGAATGAACGAACTGAAAAAGAAGTTGAAGGTTCTTTCCCGCCGACAGAATACTGAACATGAATGCGAAAACATCAAACGTGAAC
>JALTOP010000241.1 GCA_027000105.1 Planctomycetaceae bacterium
GAACTACGACAAATCGATGCAGATCGGCAGGGAGTTGATGGAAGCGATCGAGCACGAGAATCTCAGCATGGCCACAACAGAATGTTCCGCCTGCAAAATGCAGATGGAACACGACAACCGCAAAACAGTTTTGCATCCTTTATTGATTATCGCAGCCGGGTATGGCTTGATACCGATTCCAGCCAGTAAAGTGGCCCCCTGAATTTTGTGCGGGTTTCGGGCTGTTTTCCGTAACAAACACGAAAAAGGGATGCAGATCATTGACAGCTTGCTTCGCGGGACGTATTTCAGAGAGCATGACTGATTCCATCCAGGTTATGGTTCGCTGTTTTGCGGGCTTGAAAGAAAAAATCGGCAAGCCGGAGTTTTCTCTGGTGCTCCCTTCGGGTTGCAGTTGCGCCGCTTTCAAGGAGCAGCTTGTGGCATCCTGGCCGGAGGCGGCTGTCTATTCGTCGAGGTTGCTTGTTGCCAGGAACGGCAGCTATTTGAACGATTCCGATCTCATCCACGATCGGGATGAACTCGCCTGTTTTCCCCCTGTCAGTGGAGGATGATTCGATGCCTTCGAAAACAGATTCTTCAACGGAAAATGACAATGACGACGGGCAGATTCAATTGAGGATCACCCGGGAGCCGATTGATGACGCGGACTTGACGAAATCCGTCCGTTCGAATCGGTGCGGGGCTGTTGTTCTGTTTCTGGGAACGGTGCGGGAAATCACCGGCGAAAAAAAAACCGCTTCCCTGGAATACGAAGCGTACGAAGAAATGGCGATGACCGAACTGCGTCGTCTCATCGAACTCACCAGGCAAAAGTGGCCAGTGGAAAAGGTGAGTCTTGCGCATCGTGTTGGTCATCTCGATCCGGGAGATATTGCAATCGGAATCGCGATCAGCACACCGCACCGCCAGGAGGGGTTTGAAGCAGCCCGGTTTTTGATGGACAGGATCAAGGAAACGGTTCCCATTTGGAAAAAGGAAAATTGGGCAGATGGTTCCGCTGACTGGGTTCACCCCGAAGATTAACTCTGAAGACTAACTCTGAGGATCAACTCTGAAGATTGCCCTTGAAGACTGATTGACAACTGGCACATCATCGATTGGAGACAAGAGCGGAAGAATGTCGGAATTTTCTGGTGAGGTCGTCATGCTTGGAACCGGGACGAGTCATGGTGTCCCCATGGTTGGCTGTCGCTGTCCGGTTTGCCTGTCGGAGAATCCGAAAAATAATCGAACGCGCAGCAGTATTCTGGTTCGCGCACCACAGGGGAATTTTGTGGTCGATACCACACCTGAACTGCGCATTCAGTTGTTGCGGGAATCGGTCGATCTCGTTCACGCTGCACTTTTCACGCATGCCCATGCCGACCATATTTACGGACTTGATGATCTGCGCCAATTCGGACATCTGCTCGATCGGGAAATCCCCCTTTATTGCGAAGAAAATGTCGAACAGCAGATTCGGCAATCGTTCGCTTACGCTTTCGCAGAACTTCCGAGTAACCGAAAACGGGGAGCCATCCCACGATTCGAATTCAAAAGGGTGACATCAACACCTTTTCATCTGCTGGGATTGACCATCCAACCTGTTCGTCTTTTACACGGTCAACTTCCCGTGTTCGGTTATCGATTCGCCAATATCGCCTATTGTACCGATGTCAGCGAAATTCCCGAGGAAAGTTTCCCGTTGTTGGAGAATCTGGATATTCTGATACTCGACGCATTGCGTTATCGGGAGCATCCGACACATTTCAATATTACCCAGGCGATCGAAGCGGTTGAGAGGATTCGCCCCCAAAGGGCCTATTTCACGCATCTCACACACGAGATCGACCACGATCGGGCAAACCGGGCTCTTCCGGAGAATATTTCCTTTGCCTGGGATGGGTTAAAAATCCCTTTTTCACTTTCCGGTGCTCTGTCCAATTCACCGAAAACTGTATGATTGGTGATTATGATCGGATCAGCGGTTACGGTCGGCAATCGTGATCGATAATCATGTCAGGAGAGTTGTGATACGGAACGCGGCAATGCGATCATGCGGAAACAGATCAAGGGTCGCTCTGTCTTCTCGCAGAAAAACATTGTAGAACGGGAACGATGATCTGTCTTATTATTGTACGCTGCTTTTCTGTCCGCAAAAATGATCCTTTCGGTCTTGGGCGGTGCTCGATTATCGGGCGTATCAAGTCTCTCGGGCATGACAACTTCCCGGGTGTGTCATTCGTGTCATTGAGCAGGGAATGAGATGGCGAAGATATTCATGAGCATGTCGGGGGAGGGGCGTGGTCATGCGACGCGGATTCGTTCGGTCGTCGAGCGGATTCGAGATCGGCATCAGATCACGCTATTCGCTCCGGGAGACGCCTATCAGTTTTTAGCAGAAAGTTATGGCCGGTCCGATCAGGTGCGGCTGGTGCAGATTCCGGGAATGAAATTCCATTATGTGAAGAAACGTCTGCATCTGTTCAAGACGATCTTCGAAGGACTGCGATTCCGTTTTTTCGTATTGAATGGACTGATCGATCAGTTGGAACGGGAAATTCGCGAGCACAAACCGGATGTCATTCTGACCGATTTTGAACCGGGTTTGCCCAGAGCGGCGAAACGATGCGGACTCCCTTTTCTCAGCTTGACACACCAGCACTTTCTGTTGGCTTACGATCTTTCCATTCTTCCCCGCAAGTTGCAGCTATTCGCCGGGGTGATGCAAATTGCGGTTCGGTTGCACTATACCGAACAGGAAATATCCATGATCTCCTCCTTTTTCAAAGCGGAACTGAAACCGGAATGGCGCGAGCGGGCGATTTCACTCGGCCCGATGATCCGCCCGGAGGTGCGCAATCGGGAAACTTCACAGGGGAACTACCTGCTTTCGTATTTAAGAAGGCATACTCCGAAACGTGTCATCGAAGAACTCTCCCGTTCGCCAATACCCGTGAAAGTTTACGGTTTGGGGAAACGGCCCGATCACGGTAATCTGACGTTCCACCCAATCGATTCCCTGCGGTTTGTCGACGACATGGCCAACTGCCTGGGAGTGGTCAGCGCAGCCGGGAATCAGTTGTTGGGCGAATGCATGTATCTGGGGAAACCGGTTCTGGCCATTCCTGAAACGTGGCATCACGAACAACTCATCAACGCCCATTTTTTGCGGGAGATGAAATGCGGTGATTTCGTCACGTTGGAGCGATTCTCGCAAAGCGATCTTCAAAACTTTCTCGACCATCTGCAAGAGTATCGAACTCAGATAGAAAAAACGTGTCTGGGAAATGAAGGGACAGAAAAAGCAATCGCGGTGATAGAAAAGTATGCGGAAAAATCGGACGCTTCCAGAAGATGATCCCTCCGGCGGGAGCAGCCAAACGGCCCGTTTTTCCTCTGGTTTCCCGTGATATTGCGATTGTTGCCCTGCAATTCAGCGATCGCGTTTTCGCTTTTTCGATACGAAATTCGCGTAAAACAGATCAAGGAAAACGGCAGCAACGGTTGACGAAGAAATCCGGGGAGCCGACAATGGTACAGGGATGGTAAAGGGGAAAAGCATGTCCAGCGTTGTACTGACAAGACCGACATTGGTCCTGAACAAAGCCTGGCAGCCGGTGCACGTTGCCACCGCGGCTCGCTGTCTGGTGATGCTTTGGAACGGGACGGTGAAGGTTGTCGATCCACAGGATTTTCAGACCTACTGTTGGGAGGATTGGTCGAACATTCCTGCTCAGGATGGCGATGACGTTGTCCGTACGGTTGACCGGGAAATCCTGCTTCCTGAAATTGTCGTGCTGCAGAACTACTCCAAAGTTCCCCGGCAGACTGTGACATTCTCCCGAAGAAATCTGTTTCGCAGAGATGGCTTCCGATGTCAATACTGTGGACAGAAACCGCAAAGTTCAGAACTGACGATTGACCATGTGATTCCCCGTTCCCAACAGGGAGAATCGAGTTGGGAGAATTGTGTTCTGGCCTGCGTCAAATGCAACACGAAAAAAGGGGGACGAACCCCGAAGCAAGCCGGGATGAAGTTGCTGAAGAAACCGAAACGCCCCCGTTGGACGCATCTGTTCGAGGTTCCTCAACATTGCATCAGCAGTTGGGCCCATTTTATCAGCGATGCTTACTGGGATGTCGAGCTGCAGAAATAGTCATCTGCGACGTCTACCCTGATCGATCCGATTTATCCGACCAGACGCTTTGCCCGAGAGGCGAGCCGAACCGATCGCTCTGGGGTTTTCTGTTACTGGTGTTTGAAGCGGAATTGCAGTCAGTGTGGACATCTGCGTTTTTTTACGTAATGGCCACGCATTGCAGGCGGATCGGCGCAGCAAGCGGATCGGCGCAAGCCGTCCGGTAATGGGCCGGGGGCCGGTTTGTATCACGAACCACGATTACTCGCCGACGTTCTTCCGTTAATCTTCGGGAGTCGGTTTGTTGTCCTGTTTCACCAGGAAGGCGTGGATCGCCCGGACGAGAAACGGAAAGGCTGCCAGGAGAAGGAAGGCAATCCAGAGTCGGGCCGTCATGATTTCTGCCAGGCCCTTTTCTGCAAATTCATTGATATTGGGGACATTTGAGCCGGCGTAAACGAAAACGATTGTGCCCGGTAGCATTCCCAACTGACTCACCCACCAGAAGGTCCATGTGCGAATCGGTGTAACGCCCATGACCAGATTGATGACGAAAAAAGGAACCGCTGGAATCAAACGTAAGGAAAAGAGATAGAAAGGCCCTTCTTTTTTGAGAGGCTCTTCGATTT
>JALTOP010000242.1 GCA_027000105.1 Planctomycetaceae bacterium
GCACTTTCATGACGCGAGAGGCCTTCCGGAGTTTTCAGATCGCTGTGGAGGTCTCTGTCCAGACGATAGACAGCCATCGCATCAACGAGAAGGTCATTTGTTTTGAACGGAACATCATCTTCTTTTTCAAAGGTCATTTTATCGGGACGCAACACATGCGTTTTCTGTTTGCCGCCGATGTAATCTCCCAACTCCATGCCGAGTTTGCCTTTGATCAATGTTCCGGATTCATCGAACCATTCATAAACAAGCATTTCCGCAATTTTGCTGGCAGTTCCCCGAGGCGGACGCACCGAGGTCAGGAAATAGGCATAATCCTCGGATACAGTGGCTACATTACTTGGCTCACTTTCGGGAGTTTCCCGAATCTGTCCTTCAACAACCGACGGGGTATTCACCTGATCAACCGGGACACCGAAATTCGGGTTTCTCAGCACAAGACGAACCCGATATCGGTACGCTTTTCCCGGTTCGATATCAAAATCGATGTACCGGAACAGAACAAGGTTCCCTACCGCATCGACCTGTTCCTTGATTCTCTCGATGATCTTCTGGGTGTCGATGTTGGAGTCTTTGCCAAACAGTTCCTCAACATCCTTGCTGAGCTTTTTCTGGTTCCCCGCATCTTCGAGATAGCTGCTCTGATATTTGGACAGGTTCAACTGCTGGTCTGCAAAGCCACCCGGAGGAATCTCCTGCACAATCGATTCTCTGCTTTTTCGGAACTCCTCGATGATCTTCCGGTTCAGCGCGGCTTCAGCTTCCATTTCTTCATCAGACAGTTCGAAGTCCTTGATGCTGGGGTGGTTGACCTTGTTTCGCCAAACTCCGATCAATCGCGCAGGAAGAGGCATCGTGATAACAGAATCCCGCACGCCCTGGGAGACCGGATCCTGATCAAAATCGATTGTGTGGATCAGGTAGTCTTTCGCAACTGAAATATCAACCGGCTCCCATTCGCCGTCCCATGGGCCATCCGGTGAATCGGCCGTCTGGCGTTCCAGTTTGAAGTCGATAAATTTCACCAGCTGTTCTGCCGTAGAGATGTCGGTTTGCAAGGCGTGAGCGTAATTCTGAACCTGTTTTCGGAGATCGAAAATACCTCGCACACTGATGTAGCGCACGGGTACTCCCTTGACGGTATCAGGAAGTCCCATTCCCGAACCCAAGCCCATTCCTTCTTCACCTTCAGCGCCCTCGAGGGCACTGGTGTAGTCGTTCATGAGAGTTGCGTTTGGATCCTGGAAAGAAGTAATTTCCTGCTCATAAGCCCCGCGTCCGAAGCCCAATCCCAGACCACTTTGGGAAATATCTGTTGACAGGTTTGCCGCTCTGTTGGTGGTGCCTGTTTTTCGCTTTGCGAAATCGTCATCTCCTTCTTCATCCGGCTCATCAGTGGTTGTTTCGTCGTCGGCATCCTCTGACTCTTCATCCATTTCCAATTCTTCATCGTTGTTCTGAGCCAGCATGGTTCGTCCGGGGGTGGCAATCAGATCAACAACAGGCAGGTAGACGGGCTCCTTGAGTGGCTCCTTCTGTCCCCCTGGTGGTGTCCAAAAGGGAGTACTGTACGTGAATGGTGCAGAACTCATTTTGGCCAGCATCTGTTCGACCTGGGCCTTGGGGCTGAAATCCGGGTATTTTGCGCGTTCCTCTTCAGGCCAGGGAGAGTTATGCTCAATGATCTGATCCGCACTGTTCAGTTTTTCGGTTAATTCGCCTGGCACTTTTTTGTAGGTGCTCCATTGCGTGCCGAGCAGGCTCAGAACAACGCACAAGGCCACCAAACTCAGAATGACCTTTTCGCCATGTTTGAGAAAGAATGTCTTAATGCCATCAACAGAAAATTTATCTTTAATGCCGGCCATGAGTGACCCCTTTTTTGTTTTTTATTCTCAGGTAATTTCCAAACAGTGTTATATCTTCTGAACAGTATTATATTCTTTGAACCGGGGACCGAACAGAAACGATCCGGCACGGTTGGTTCATTTCGCTAGTCGCAACCAAACCGATATTTTCCCATATTTCGTAATTCGCAATCCATTCCTGAATTTCTTCCGTTAGTCGCACAAACCGGTCACATTTGATACGAACCGATGCCAGAGTTCTTTCACATTTGCCTGGCAGGAACGCATCAAAGCAACGGGCACACCCAAATTGTTACGCTGTACTACGTATCTGCTTTCGGTTTTGGTGTAGATTCGGGAACAGACTTCTCCCCGGTTTTGCCACTTCCCTCTTTCCCATCTTCTTCGACCGGTTTTTCTGAATCGGAAGATTCCGGTTTATCTGTTTTCGACTCTAACTTGGCATCGGCTGGCTTGGCAGCATCCGGCTTCGGTTGGGTTTCTTTCATTTCTTCTTTCTTTTCCTCTGTCGCCTTTGGGGTGCCCGGATCGGCGGTGCCCGATGATGCCGAATTTCCCTGCTCAGGCTGTTCCGGCTGTTCCGGCTGTTCCGACGGCAATTGCTGTTCCGTGGGGGACGTTGCGGCATCTTCAGCAATTTCGGGCGGGTTGCAAATATAGATTACGCCACTAATCGCCACTTTTGCCAGGTTGTTACCGATGACGGCGGCCCGTGCCTCTTCGGCGTGTTTGCCCGTTCCAGGTCTGGATGTTCTGCCTCCATAGGCACTTTTCCCTCTTCCGAAAGAGGGAGTGGATAACCTTCCTGTCCCAGTCCTGCCGAAACCAAGCCCGAAAGTTCCTTCTTCCGGTTCTTCCATGCTGGACGATTCAGTTTCATATGGATTTCCACTCGAAAATCTGCCACTTCTTCGAGAGGAGCTCATTCCATTGGAACCGAGTTTGGCCATTTGCACCCGAGTAATCGTCACTGGCCAGCTTCCGTTTGTTAGGGCGACCAGCAAATCAGGTAGACGCTCGTGATCAACAACTGCTTCGAGATAGAACCCACGTTTTCTGTATATCGTGCCTTCTTCAAAGTCGATGTATCGGCCCTGTTCTTCGCCAAATTCGTCGGACGGATCGAAGCTGACATCGCCTCCAGCGACTGATTTGCGACCTGTTGCGCCAAATCCTCCGAAACTTCCATTCCCCTCATCGTCGTCATCTCCACTATTGAAGTCCATCTCGCTCAGGTCGTAGGCTTCGGACGTGGAGCCCATGCCTCCGGATGCACCGCCGGAAGATGGTTCAGCATCCGGGTAGTTGCCGGGGCCTCCTACCAGTTCGATCAGATCAATGCGACGCACGACCGACTCGGTAACATTTTTGGCACCCTGGTTGGCTTCCTTAATCGACTTGAACAGCGACTCCAGCAACCACAAGTCTTCCTGGGCGTCCCACAGTTCCTCGGAAGTTGGTGTCAGTTTGCCAAATTTTTCTCGCGGCACTGTTTCCAGATCAAGCAGAACCGTCCCTTTTCCTGTTTCGTAATCGAATGGGTCAGCCGTTTTCCACACTCTCTCAACTTCCAGGTCATAAACTCCCTTGTAAACATTCCGGGAAGTCAGATTGATAACCTCGCGATATTCATCGGGAAGGTTTTTTTTCAGGATGGAATTGGGCCAGGTCATCATTTTCCACTGGCGATCCCAGAGAAAAACTCTTTCCTCCTGATTCTGCTCTTCCGCTCTTTCCGCGATCTTGTTCAGACCTTTACTCCAGGATTCGTTCGCCTGACTTCCTGCAGGAATGGCAGAGAACGCGCTATCTATCGTGGAGATCTGTTTTTCAGTCTCTTCACGCAGTCCATTTGCAGTCGGCCACCATCCTATTACCGGAAGCAGCAGGACGACGAAAAACAGAATCCAGAAATGATGTTCAATAAGGGGTTTCAATTTATCCATGTTATCTATCCCGATTTACCTATCTGTTTGAAATCCTGAAGAGTGGTCTCAACAGGAATTCGACAGCGTTTCATATACTGATTATTGAAATGATTGTTGGAAAAAACTTTCGCCAATTTATGGAAATCCATTGCCGGTTCGGCATTAATTTGTTCCGGTCTGATTGCCAGCGGTGGCTTCCCCATTTTCGGAATCCTGCTGACCATCTCCCGCGTTGGGGGCGAGAGGGTCGACTTCCTCGCGATCTTTTTCAGGAGTTGGTTTCCAGACGAACTGGATGGCAAAGGTCGTTCGATGAACTCTCTTGACTTCCATGTTCTCGTTTCTTGGTCTGTTGGGGCCTGTTGAACCTCCCGGCGTGTAACCGCCTCCCAGGCCGAGTCCTCCCGGGCGTCCCAATCCCGTTCTTCCCCTTTCCATCTCCATTTCCATTTCCATCTCAGGGTCGATAGACCCTCCAGGCAATTCACCAGGTCGCCCCCCCAATGGAGTTTTTTTTCTGTCGAGAACGTTGTATTTCGCTTTCTTTTTAATCTGCTTCGACCTGGTTTCCAACTCGACTACATCTTCCGAAAAGTCGACAATAACCGGGTAGGATATTCCCAATCTGCGAATATCGACGACCGTTCCATCCTCTTTTTTCTTCTGCCAGGCGAGCAGGTCGGGAAGGATTGTCTTGAGCAGATAGTTCATTCCGACATCGCTGCCTTCTTTCCCCTCGATATGGTGATAATGTTCGCCAGTGAGCGTGAAAAGGTAACCCTCTCCCTCAGGAGCGGGAAGGCTTTCAACTCCAAACAGCTTCTTGGCGATTTCCTCGGTTGGGGTTTTCACGGATTCTTGCAGCTTTTCGTACCAGGCCCCGAGATCTTCTTCCTTTTTCGCGGTGACTGTTTCGATCATGATCCGATTTCTTTTTTCGATATCGGTCTCGTCGAGGGCTTCCCCTTCATCCCGGGGCAGGCACTCATCAAGGGCTTTGTAGAATTCCAGCCAGGTGGTATCCTTGATTCCCTCAACCAGTTTCGCTCCGTCTTCCTTGGCAGCATTGTATCTGCCGTCCGCCGAACTGTAGGCCGAGACGTACCCCTTCCATTTGCTCTGCAAGGTATCCGAAACTTTCAAGCTTTCTTCCCACGGCTTGGTGTTGACTGTTTTCCAGGCGTTCGCGTAGCCGATTGTGGAAAGGGACAGACCGACCAGCAGTGTTGCCGCGGTAATCGCTGCCCACGGTTTTTTGCGTCTGATTTCCCGAGCCATCGCGATCTCAGGCGGAAGCAGCGTGGTTTTGATTCGCGACAATCCCATCCCCTGAAGCGCCAGTCCGTATGCGACGGTGAACGACATGATGTTTTCACGGAATAGCGGAGCTTCCAGAACCTGCGTTCCAGCCAACTGGTTGAACGACTCCGCCCGCTCGACCGGCTGATCGAGATTCTGTTCCAGAAACTTCTGTAACCCGGCCATGCGGAACCCGTTGCCACAACCGATCACTTTGACGATCTCACCATCCGAATTCACGCTGGCGAAATAGCCGAGTGAACGCTGGACTTCCGAAAGATAATCGTTGAAGACCGGCTTCAACGCCTGGAAAACCGATTTCGGGTCAGGCGATTTGGTCGCATTGCATTTGAGGTGTTCCGCCTTGGCGAAGGTGAGCTTCATTTCTTTTGTCAGTGCACGGGTAAAGTGGTTGCCCCCGATCGGAATGTTGCGAATCCAGATTTTCGCACCATTGGTCACCATGACGGTTGATTGATCCGCTCCCATATCCAGAACCGCGACGTAATCGTCACTCGCCGGGCCTCCTTCGCCTTCCGGCCCAATCCCCAAACGGTCATAAGCCAGAAAACTGTACAGCGCCAAAGGCGAAATCTGCATCAGTTCAACTTCAACCTTGTTTTCCTGGAACGGCTCCAACTGATGCAGAACCTGATCCTTCTTCATTGCGAAAATGCCAACCTCAGCTTCCAGGATGAGACCGCCTTCCTCGGATGACCCGCCAAGTTGTTGATAGTCCCAATAAACTTCTTCGAGTGGAAACGGGATCTGCTGTTTCGCTTCGTATTTGACAATCTCCTTCACCTTGCCCGCTTCCACGGGAGGGAGTTGAATGAAACGAGCCAACGAAGATTGCGCAGGCAGCCCGATCGCGACCAGATCCCCCGCGATTTTATTGCGGGAGAGGAACTTGTTGATCGCTTCAGAAATCAACTCGTCAGGGATGGCGTCCGGCTGACTCAAAATTTTCGCGTGCGGAATGTAATCGAATCCGACTGCCACAACTTGATGGGCAGCCTCCGCATATTGCAGCTTGAGAGCTTTCAAGCCGGCTTGACCAATTTCAATTCCCCAGACAGCTTTTGTTTCAGGCATAGATATTCTCACTTATTGAATCAATTCAGATTCCGGCAATTTCTTCCAACAATTTCTGACAACAATCTTGAATGCAAAACCGACCCAATTGCAGATCGCCTGGATGAGCCGCTCGGGCAGACATCGCCCTCACTGACTTATCAGGTATAATTCCCGTCCCGCCAGGTAGGTTTCATGCAGGCGAAAACAGGCGACACAATGTATCCAAGTATAAGTTGTGAAACCAAATAAAGCGTTAAAAAATTTATCGCCGCTTTTCTCTTCAGATTGGACTGACTGACAAGAGGTAACCTTCACACAAACGCACCCAAAGAAACAGACGCAGGAACCGCACCTCGAAATGACAATGACGTGATTCGACACCCGTAGTAACCATCACGTTACCATCATGTTACATCAACTGTCAACGAGTAACCGCCCAATGCCACGGTAAAACAGGCCCGGCGGCTATTCGCATTACTGCGTTACCAGCAGTAAAAGCTTGCGAACGGTTAGCCAATATCAGAAAAACACCAATCTGAACGACGGTTTTCAGGTCGAACCGACCGTATTGGGCGACCTATTTACTAGGACGATCCCTGATTTGATAAAGTTCCCTCCCGCTTTAGAGATTTTTTCAGGATTGTGACGGTTTTGCTGATATTATCTGCCTTGCAGATCGCTTGGCTGACCGCAATCCGTGTTGCGCCAGTCTCAGCAATAAACGATACATTTGTACTGTTTATTCCGCCGATGGCAAACCACGGGGTCTGAATTTCTGCTGCGATCTGATTAACCAGCTCAATCCCTGCCAGTTGCTCGAATTCTTTTGTTTGCGAAGAAAAAACGGGCCCGACTCCCAAATAATCGGCCCCTTCCTCGACAGCTTTCCTCGCTTGAGCCAAACTATGTGTGGAAACGCCAATTAGCATTCGTTTTCCGACCAGCTTTCGAACCTCTTTGACGGTCAACTCTTCCTGACCGACATGAACGCCATCCGCTTCGGCAAGCAGCGCGATATCGGGGCGATCATTGATGATCAAAAGCGTCTCTGTTCCTCGTGTCCACTTTCGTAACAGCCTGGCTCTTTTGAGCAGTTCACGGTCATTCAGTTTTTTCTCACGTAGTTGGATGATATCGACCCCGGCTGCGATCGCTTCGCGGGCAACAGTTTCGAAGTTTTCATCGACAGAACCGTTTCCCGCACAGAGCTCTCCCGTAATCAAAAAGTAGATTTGCGATGTTTCCAGTCGGGTGCGTAAGGAATGATCGATCAGCAATTGCTTTTCGATATCGTAAAACCGATAGCGAATTTTTTCGATGAACGCCGGAGCTTCCAGTGAAATCAATTTCGAATACTCTTCGAGTGTCCGCAGCGATTCCCCGACACGGCTGCAATTGGCTCGCACCAATTCCTGAAGGGACTGTCGGGACATTTCGCTTGGCAATGTGATTTTCGTGCCGACATCGCCAGGAGTGTCGCGTGCCTGAATCGCCTGTTCCAGATCAAGTTCAAGACAAACCTGCGAAAACTGATGCCGAATTGACTTGATGTTCCGCACGTTCTGTTCGTCTTCCTGATGAAACCGCACAAACTCCTCAATGACCCGCAAACCTTCCCGGCATCGATTCGCAGATGCATCCAGGATTCGGAAAATCGACTGTTCTTCTGCCAAGCTGAGACGGCTTGCCTTGCCTGCCTTGTTCATCTTTTTTCTTTTTACAATAATGAAGGGAGTAAAGAGAGTAATTGGGGGACTGCGGTACTCCACACATCCTAACGCCTAATGCTTAATACCTAGCGTCTATCAACATGAAAATTTCTCAATTTTTGGAACATCATAATATCGCCGACAATCCATTTTCTCAGGAAGACGCGAGTACCGATCACGTTTTTTCAGAGCATTGTGTAACCGGCGTGCATCATCCCGACTGGGATAAAATTTTCGGCAAACCGGATCGCCCCTCCACTTCGGTTGTTTTTGGCGAAAAAGGTTCCGGGAAAACGGCGTTGCGTATGCAGATGATTAACGAATACCGCACGTATAACAATGCCCACCCGGAAAAACGTTCTTACATTATCGAATATGACGATTTCAATCCATTTCTTGATACGTTCCGCGAACGGTTGCACGGTCGGTCTCGCAAGCCGGAAAAATCACTGCGCAAATGGCGATTGTGGGATCACATGGATGCCATTCTCACGCTCGGCGTCACCAAATTGGTCGGCAAGATTCTTGATGATCGTGGTGAAGCTGATCCCGGGCAGATCATTTCGCCCGAATCGTTGCAAAAACTTTCGCGCAACCAGAAACGGGATTTGCTGTTGCTCGCTTCATTTTACGATCACTCCCGCGATCAGAATCCGGTTTCCCGCTGGAAGGCATTGAAACGGAAATTGAAGTTCTCGAACTGGGCGTGCTGGAAACAGGTAGGGATTGGCATCATCGCGACACTCATCTTTCTGGGAATCGCCTGGGGATTCGGCCTGTTTACAAATTACTGGAAGTGGATTTTCCTTTTCGTTCTCGCCGGTTGGGTTCCACTGATCTGGAAGCAACTGCGTCTGTTCATGTCGGCGTATGCCGCCTCTCGACAGATTCATGTCACCGACCTGATCCCGAATGTGCTCCGCAAAACATTATCCGCGATTCCCCCAGGAGAAATCATCGGGCAGCCAATTCCCAGCAGAAACCGTAGCGATGATCGATACGAGCTGCTTGCCAAGTTTCAGGGGATTTTGAACACGCTCGGCTTCGAACAGATTATTGTTGTGGTAGATCGCGTTGATGAACCGCACCTGATTAACGGTTCCGCCGAACGCATGCGGGATCTTGTCTGGCCGATGTTCGATAACAAATTTCTCAAACACCCCGGCTTCGGTTTCAAACTTCTGCTTCCCAGCGACATGGCTCCGTTTCTGCAAAAACAGGAACGCGATTTTTACGAACGATCGCGGCTTGACAAGCAGAACCTGATCATGTCGCTCAACTGGAGTGGAGAATCCCTCTACGATATGACCAACGACCGCATCCGTGCCTGCTCGGCAAAAGAAGGAACGCCTGCGAATGTGCAGGATCTGTTTGATGAGACTGTTTCCAAAGGAATGCTGATCGACACCTTTTCGCGATTGCGCGTTCCCCGGCATCTGTTCAAATTTTTCCACAAGCTGATCGTCGATCACTGCACCAAATTTACCGAAGACGATCCGAAATGGAAGATCGGTCGCGATTCGCTACAAACAACTCTTGCGCTCTATTTAAGAGACCTGGACGCCTTCGACCGCGGAGCCGGCACACTGTAATACTTTTTTCTTCCTGCTTACTCAAGTAGGGCCGATTCAACCAACCGGACTGCAAAACGGTTGATGAGAGGAAAACGAACTGTCGGCGGCGGACGTGTCGAAATTCGCAACGCCCTGTTCATGCCGATTATCGTTGCCAAACGGTACAACCCGAAGATCAAAGCGTTCTACGATCGACTCATCGAAAACGGAAAACCGAAAATGGTCGCTCTGATGGCCGCCATGAGAAAACTTTTAACCATCCTCAATGTAATGATAAGAGAAGGAAAAAAATGGAACGAAAACGAAATCGTCACTTGATTTTCAAGACAACCGCTACGGCTGGAATCAAACAGTAAAATCAAATGAACCACAGAGACACGGAGAGCATGGAGAAGTGTCACGCCAAGCCGCAAAGACGCCGGGAGTTTTCCGTATTGAGTCCTAAAACAGATGAGATTCACAAGAACGAATAAAACCACTTTGGAATATTCAGCTTTCCTCTCCCTTACCTTTTTCCTTCCTTTGCGCCTTCGTGTCTCTGCGTGAGATTATTTTCTCGAAGTGGTCAGACATTGCAAGCGGAACGGCGCCAGCCGTCCGGTAACCCCGCAATATTAAAAGCGAGTTATCAGTGCGTAGAACCGTAGGGCTGGTGCCCTGCCGCTCAGAGTGGAGTGTTTTGCATTGAGTTCCAAACAGGCAGGCAGGAGCCTGCCCCACTCGACTGTTTGTATTGGGTATCTACACTCATCTATCCAGCAAATTGGAGCAGGTTTGGAGTGAAATGCACGCTCGTCAGGACGAACTGACCAGATTGCTCAGTCAAAAAATGAACACGGCAAACCCGCGGAAAGCAAACCTTCAATCAAGCGATGCGCAGGAGACCACATTTCAGCGAAGCTCACTTTCAGATACTGTCCGCAAAGTCGCATGAAGCCACAACGTGGTAGCCTTGTTGCTGGCGCATCCCGGCAGTTATACTGTCTCTTCTCATGAGGCGAGAATGACGTTTTTCGTCATCCTCCATTGGGGAAACAGTGCCTTGGACGGGGGATGTGCAATGTTTCAGGCTGGCAAAGGAGAAACCGCAGCGAACAGCGGGCTGCGGTTCAATCATGAAAACCACTCACAGAAGACTGCGGAGCAGGGGGACTCAACCCGTTTAACGCCCCTGATTCATCTACTCGCTGCACTGTGCCTGCTGATCGGTTCGGAAAAAATCAGTTCCGCTGCTGAATCGACTACCCCTCCCAATATCGTTCTGATCATGGCTGATGACATGGGCTATGAATGCGTGGAAGCCAACGGTGGAACTTCCTACAAAACTCCCCGTTTGAACGAGTTGGCAAAATCCGGCATGCGGTTTACCCATTGCTACTCCCAGCCGATCTGTACTCCCTCGCGGGTCGAACTGATGACCGGTCTCTACAACCAACGCAATTACATCCGGTTCGGCGTACTCGATCCAAAGCAGATCGCGTTCGCCCAGATATTGAAAAAAGCCGGGTATAAAACGTGCATCGCCGGAAAGTGGCAACTCGAAGGAGGATTGGAAGGCCCGCATCATTTCGGTTTCGATGAATACTGCCTTTGGCAACTGGCAAGAATCCCGACATTGACAACTGTCCCGAGTCGCTATCCCAATCCGGGGCTGGAAATTAATGGGAAAATTGTTGACTTCCACGATGGCAGCTACGGCCCGGATATCGTCAGCGATTTTCTGTGTGATTTCATCAGGCGACATCGTGAGGGGCCGTTCCTGGCGTATTATCCCATGATTCTCCCACATTGGCCTTTTGAACCGACGCCCGACAGTCAGGACTGGGATCCACGATCGCCGGGAGCCAGATATAGCCAAAAGAATCCGCACTATTTTGTGGACATGGTCGCCTACACCGACAAAATGGTCGGGAAAATTGTTGATCAACTGGATGAACTCGGTATTCGTGAAAACACGGTTCTCATTTTTATCTGTGACAACGGAACTGCGACAACCGTGACTTCGCGGATGGGGCATCGTGTCATCAAGGGAGGCAAAGGCTTGACAACAGAAGCCGGAATGCACGTTCCGATGATTGTCAGTTGGCCTGGAACAATCAAACGCGCCACCGTATGCGACGATCTGATAGATTTCACCGATTTCTTCCCCACGTTGGTTTCCCTGGCAAAAACGACGATTCCTGCTGATCTGTCACCGGATGGACAAAGTTTTTTACCTCAGCTACTGGGGGATAAAGGGAAGCCACGCCGATGGATCTATTGTTGGTACGCCCGAAATGGCGAACCGAAGGGAGCGGAATTCGTTCAAAATAAAAACTGGAAACTTTACAGGGATAATCGAATCTATCACATCGCGAATGATAGACTCGAACAGAATAACCTTGCAGATAGCCAGAATACCCTACCGGAAACTGACCGAAGCCAACTTGAAATGCTCCGTCACGCATTGGCTAAATATGATGGCACCCGCCGTTTACTTCCGGAACCGTATCCCGAAAATCGACCGAAAAAACGCAAAATCCGCAAACGTCAAAAAGGAGGCCCTGCTCCTTCCACCTCCCATTAAACCGTGGCCACCTGGGGAACAGACCCGGCATCACTGATCAGTGGCAGAACAGGGGGTTCGGGAAATTATTGTGCCTTGATGAACGCGATCAGGTCTGCCATCTGTTGGGGGGTGATCTCCTTTTCCAGTCCGACGGGCATCAGTGATTGGTTGGCGTTCTGAATGGTATCGATGTCGGAGCGAAAAATGATCGTCTCTTTTTTCTCCGCGGCTCTGAGTGTGAGATTGGTGCTCGTTTCCGAAGCGACAATTCCGGTGTGTACCAAACCGGTTTCTGTCGCAATAACATAGGTAAAGAAGTTCGGGGAGATCTCCCTGTTCGGATCGAGAATGTTGACGATCAGTTCCGGAATCGATCTGCTTTTGACCGTTGAAAGATGCGGCCCGACTTCAACGCCGAGTTTGCCAGCCTGATGACAGTTCGCGCAGTTCTTTTTGAAGACCGCTTCTCCATTGGAAACATCCCCGAGTGTTTTGACCGCTTTGATGTAACGCTCAACGACTTCTTTTCTTTCACTCGGACGCGATCGTTTGAAAAGTTTTTCTGCCTTTTCACGTATCTGCTGATTGGAACTTTTCAGGTAAATTGTCTGTCGCACCAATGAAACCTGACTTGTCGAAACCTTCCCTTCGAGCATCGCATCAAAAAGCAAATTGAGCCAACTGGAACGCCGAAGCAGTTTCTGCACAACAAGAGTTCTTATCGCAGGCGTGAAAGAAGAGTAATGTTCAAGCAGAATCGTCGCCACTTCCTGATCAGGAAACGCTGTGAGCGCATCCACCGAGGCAATCTGAATACTGTGCGGCGAGCGGGGATCGATCAGCGGTACCAAATGCCTTTTCGCGGTATCGAAATCGGTACAGGAAATCAATCGGATCCCATAACTGCGATCCGATTCCGTGGCGGCCGAATCCTCTGCCGTTCGAATTGCCCGTGCAATGATCCGCTTGAGCAACTTCGTGCCAGCCGATTCCGTTGAGGAAGCGAGCACGCTCAGACTGCTGCCGCTCCGTTTCAAGCCGCTTCCCAATTGGTACACGATATGTTGCCGAAGTCGATCCCCCTGTTTTCCATTCCATTGAGATTTCGCAAGCAGATCAAGCAGGGAAATGATGCCAGCCATTTCCTTTTTGGCAGCAAGCACGTAAGCGGTCTCACCGATAACCGTCAGCCCGGTTTCTGTAGTGGAAAACCGGGGATCCTTGAGTAAATCAAGAAGAAAATCGGCTTCAACCCCGCTCAGCGAGCTAAGAACGGCAGATCGCATCCATTGATCCTGACCATCTTTTTTGATCAATCGGGCCAGTGTCTCCGTCACTTTGTTCGATCGGACTTCCCCCAACGAGAACGCAACCTGATAACGCAATTTCATTTCATCGCTTTGGGCATTTTCAAGCAGAAGATCAACCAGCGAGGCCTCATCTGCAAGTAGCGGTTCGGCCAATCGTGTTGCGTGAATTCGAACTCGCGGGTTTTCATCATTCAAAGCTGTCTTGATTTCTTCAATCTGTAGCGCACTCAATCCGTGAAGTGTCCAGAGGGCATGCAATCTTGCCAGCGGGTAGGATGAATCGCGAAGCATTTTCTTCAACAATGGAATCGCCGTTTTATCCTGACGTTCGTACAAAAGACGCTGCGCGGTATCCCGCCACCAACCGTTTTTATTTTCCAGTGTCCGAACCAACTCGGCAGTTGTCGCTTTTCCCAACCGGGGATGAGGCGGTTTGACGAACCCGGCGGGATATTGGGGCGGAATGAGACGGTAGATTCTGCCACGATCCCGGCCGCTGGTTAAATCGAGTCGGGCTTTCAAATCGTCGGGTAATGACCACGGGTGCTCGATTGTTTCACGATACATATCGAGAACATGCAGTGTGCCATCGGGAGCGTTCGCATAATTGACCGGACGGAACCAGTTATCTGTTGAAGCCATGAATTCCTTTTCTTTGTACGGTCTGACGCCTCGATAGCTGACCCCTTCCTGAAGCAGTTGATACCTCAACACCAGATTGCCCGCCACTTCTCCCACAAATGCGTTACCCAGAAACTCTTTCGGATAGGCGGCTCCACGATAGATTGTCACACCACTCGAAGAGGTGATGTAACCGGTTGGTTGGGTTGAATCGAACGGCTTGGGTGAAACCGATGTCGCCATTCTTTGTGCAGAAATAACACGCCAGCTTTCCGGCGGACTGATGCGATACACCTTCACTGAATCACCAGAGCTTGCCACATCGTAAAGCGGCGAAGAGAGCGACAGATAGGGGTTCCGTTTCAGATACTTCGACGGGAACAGCACGTGTTGGACGGGATTACGGATGTTACACAGGAAGCGGTCGCCCCAGTTGTTGAAGCTGTTTCCGAATCGGGCACCGCCGGCCACTTCTTCGAAATGTTCGTTGCCCGGTTCAAAACGGAAATCGGCTCGACGCAAAATGACAGGTTTTCCGGGATGTTCTGCTTCGACAATCGAACCGCCATTGCTCGAACCGGCGGCGTATATTTTGTTATCCAGCCCCCATTGCAAACCGTTCATCACCGCTTGCACGTTGTACTTGCGAAATCCCGTGAAAACGACTCTTTTGATATCCGCCCTGTGATCACCGTTGGTATCCTTCAGATAAAGCAGATCGGGCGTTGCCGCTACGTAAACGCCTCCCTTGTAACAGGCCACTCCGGCGGGCCAGGAAAGTTTATCGGCGAATATGTAAGAACGATCGTAAATACCATCGCCATCGACATCTTCCAGCACACGAATCCGCCCAATCGGAGCGGACGGCTGATCCGCCCACGGCTTATCATCGGCTGCATCGGTGTAAGGGTAATCGTTCATCTCGGCGACATAAGCGAGGCCGTTTTCATCATACGCAATCGCAACCGGGTCAGTCACCAATGGTTCGGCTGCCACCAGTTCGGCTCGAAAACCGTTTTGCAGTTGGATGGTTCCTGTTGCATCTTCAGGAGCAGTTGCAGCAACGGTGGGCAGCGGAGGGAGGGATTGCAACTTCTTTTCTTCTGCCCGCAATGAGGAAGTAAAGATCGAGGTCACAAGCAGCAACAAAACCGGCATCACCGGCCAACGTAACAAGACAATTATGAACCCGTACAAGGAATCCCTCCTCGATCTCAACAGCGATGAACCCAGCGACGTAGCGACGTAGCGACGTAGAGTACGCTGTGCGTACCACATTAATGTCTACAATAGCCTACAATAGCAATGCTGTTTTCCATTTATTACAACGTCACAATTGGTGTGCACAGAACACCCTACCTTGCTTCTATTTTAGAACTCGAAAAGCAGTCATTCCCTTTCGGCCACTTTAACAGGCATTCAATTGGAGAATCAATGCACCGGCCGCAAAACAAACCGATGCGCCAATTCGATCAAGCCCGTTCCTGTTTCCGGACACGACGGAAACCACGGGAAAAATATCAATCGGCAAAAAAGGCCGAGGGTATTCGCCTCAGGCTGGATTCTGATCGAGATTGAAACGAAACCAGCGAATAACACTGACGCACTGTTCATAACACCAAAACGTGACGAACAGATCACCATCGGGCAGTCGCAAAATGTGTGGGGCACCGAATTTCAAAGCCGCGAAATTTTCGGACATGTTCTCCCCTGCGATCGTCAATCCTTCCTGCGAGTTATGTCCCCAGAGCGGCTGTTGCCAAAGATTGACCCAATTCCCCCGATCAAGTTCAGCCACGCAGGCCCACAAGCCGGGACGATCCATTCGCCGGTAGATATTCAGTATCTTTCCATCTTCCAGAAGCAAGGGAGTCAATGTCTGCCCACACAAGCCGGTTGAAGCGTACGGACTCCACGTTTCTCCGCCATCATCACTGATGGAAAATTGATTGGGGCGATCTTCTTTCGCGACTTCATCGTAGCACCAGGCAACCGCCAGCAATCGTCCATCCGGGAATTCAACGATTTTCGATTCCCAGAAAAAGAGTTGCTCTTTCCCGCTGTGCATAATATCGAAATAACGGGGCCACGTTTTTCCCCGATCTTCGGACACAAATGCAACCATTCGGTCTCCATGGGGAGATTTCCCATCCCAATCTCGCCAGGTCGAAGTAGGCAAAATCCAGCGACCATCCCGCAGAAACGTAACAGGACTGCACATTTCGAACTCCGGGCCATCCAAAGGAGGAAAGATCTTCTGTTCGTCGCTCCAGGTTTCGCCTCCGTCCCGAGAGCGGATCAATATCATCTCGCTCGGTGCGAGTCCCAATGTTTCCGGGTGCGAAAGCCCTTCCTGCGGATGCAGGGAGCGATCAAAACGAACCAGATTCGCGATCAGTTCTCCCTCTTCAGTAGCTGCAATTCGCCCAAAAGTTGATGTTGCGTTGTCGGAATTCGCCTTGCAAACCGCTCCCAGGTGTTTCCATGTCCAACCATTGTCGGCAGAGCGGGAAAGGTAGACATTCTGATTGATCGCCTCAAACGCCTCCCCCAATACGTACATCGATATCAGCGAACCGTCCGGCATCAAGGCGACAGACGGAAAGTACGCATGAATGCTTTTCAGATGAGGCTTCTCGTTTCTGAAGAGTACGCCGGTACTGATATTCTCCAAATGCACTGTGTCCGCTCTTTTCTATTTGATTTCTGCCGTTGCCAACGTCCCCTGAACAGACTTCTGCTGACAACTTCCAATGGAAACGGGAATTTCAATGGAAACAGATAATCGATATCAACAGTTCTG
>JALTOP010000243.1 GCA_027000105.1 Planctomycetaceae bacterium
TGACAGGTGGGAGTACGTTGACAATACGATAGCAGCGAGCAGCACGGTCAGCTTGTGATGAATTTTCATGGGGGGCCTTTGGTTTGTGGAGGAACATGAGAAGCTCTAACTCGGCGTCAGAGCACTGAATTGTGTCTATGCTACGCAGAATATAGCTGCGAGTCCAGCTCGTATCAAAATTCATCAAAGTATATCAACCAGTATATTCGTATGTATATTATTGCGGTTTGTGATATTTGGCTTGCTTCATTGGGGGCATGGTGTTGGAAAAGCAGATGGGGGTTGATGGAATTGTTATTTGAATTTCAGTATTCTTGCGATGCCGTCCAGTTGCCCTTCTTTAATAGAATCTGCCATTCGAAAGTGTATGTCTATGTCGCCCTATATTGCAGAATTTATTGGAACGCTACTTCTTATCCTGCTAGGTGATGGTGTGGTGGCGAATGTTGTGTTGAAGGGAACAAAGGGTGAGAATTCTGGTTGGATTGTCATCACTTTTGGTTGGGGAATGGCTGTCTTTGTCGGTGTATTCACTGTTGCAGCCATCAGCGGTGCCCACATTAACCCGGCTGTTACGCTAGGTATGGTAACGATTGGAAAATTCCCTGTCGCTGATGTTCCGGGGTATCTGCTTGCGCAGTTTTTGGGGGCTGCCGCGGGAGCCTTTCTGGTTTGGTTGATCTACAAAGATCATTTCAAGGCGACGGAAAACGAAGATTTGAAGCTGGCAGTGTTCTGCACCGGCCCGGCTATTCGCAACTTTGCCTCCAATTTGATTTCTGAAATTGTCGGCACTTTTGTGCTCGTTTACGCCGTGATGCACATTGCCTCCCCGGAAGTGAAACTGGGGGCGGTTGATGCGTTGCCGGTTGCGCTGCTGGTCTTTGCGATCGGTCTTTCTTTGGGCGGAACGACCGGTTATGCGATCAATCCGGCTCGTGACCTGGCCCCCCGGATCATGCACTTTCTTTTGCCCATTCCCGGAAAACGGGATAGCGACTGGGGTTATGCCTGGATTCCCGTTATCGGGCCGGTGATTGGTGGCGTACTGGCTGGATACTGTTTTACTGCAATCGGCTGATAACCTCTTGCGGGATCCAGATCGGTGCAGTTTACGGAACCAGTGTGACGCACCACCAGTAATGAGATCGCTGGCGATAGGGGACCCGGCAACGCTATCTTTGGGAGATCTTTTTATCTGCATTGACCAGTTTCATGGAAATTTCTGTGGTGACAGACTGCTTTGCGTTTTGGCCGGCCGCCATAATTTCCATGTTCATTTCCTGTTTCAATCCGCTGGCGAGGATGAGACCACGCTTGGCATCGAACATGTAAATG
Source organism: Planctomycetaceae bacterium (assembly GCA_027000105.1). Classification (GTDB taxonomy): domain Bacteria; phylum Planctomycetota; class Planctomycetia; order Planctomycetales; family Planctomycetaceae; genus Rubinisphaera. The sequence continues at coordinate 1,339 of JALTOP010000243.1, forward strand.
CCCCGTCCTCGGGATTCTGTCATTTTGATCTGGAAAGGGAGATTTTCTTTCGGCTCGATGTTGATGGTTGTCTGTGCGTTGATCCGATGCAATCCGTCTGGCGTTTTGCCGGCATACGTGAAAACGATCAGGGACTTCATCAATCCGAACGGCAATTCCGTTGTCAATTCCCGTTTCCACTTCTCACCCACCGAAAGAGCCTTGTCCGGGAAAATGATACTTCCCTGAGACATCATTTTCGTGACCCCTTCTGTTGAATTCACCCCTCCCATTTGAGCGGCAGGAGTTGAAAATTTGTCGATCAGAGACTGGGGGATCACGACATCACGGGATTCTCCTGATGGGGAAACCGTCATTTCTATTTGCTGACCAACCAGCATCGAAAGTGATTTCACGATAGTTGCAAACTGGCCCGTGACATCATTTTCACCGGCAGAATCGTATTCGAGTTCCCGGTCGCTTCCTGGTTGACTCGCCTTGATGCGAATACGGTCAATCGATTTCTTCACACGAGCCGAACCATCAGGAAAAACTTTTTCGATAACCGTGGATAAGTCCAGAAGTTGGGAGATCGTATTTTCATTTTCCTGTCCGGAAAAATTCATTTTGGTCGTCAATTTCTGTTTCAGTTCGTAATGGAGCCGCTGCCCGGTTTTGTAACGGTACTTCAACGCTGGCTCAGCTTCGGCATAATTCGCCAAACAGGCAAGACCACCGATGAACAGGCATAAATTGAACAGAGAACGAGCTTTCATCGACAAATTGAATCTCATGATATGCATTACCTTCACTGGCATCGCCATATTTTGAGGAACAACCACTCGACCTGTTTGGGAAAATAGTGGAGTGAAGTCCCCGATTGTTGGGTTCGGTGAGTCGCTGGTCTCACCCGGCTGATACGCCCTTCCGCGATCAGCAGTTTCAAGCGGGGAGGATACGCCAAAAATGGGAATTGACGCAATTCCTGTTTTTTGAGTTCATGTCTCGGTAGTTACTCAATTAGTAAGACTGGGTGATATTGGAAGATCAGGCGTGTTGGGCAGGTGTGAGCTGGGGGGAGGGATAGGAGGGGAAGAGTTGCTCAATTATGGACTGATTCTTCTCTTTCTTGTTCTCTCTTGCTTGTTCAAGGATAGGAGGAATGAGGGGGCAGGAGTGGTGAGGATGTCACAGGTGCTTGTATGTTCCCATGCGATGCCAGGATGAAGTAATGTTGTTTGTCAGGCGTGTTTTGTTTGTAGGAGGTGGAAGTCCTCTGGGGGCCGTGATGAGCGGAACCTTGTGGTGAGGGTGAGGGAGTCCGCAGTGACACGGAATCTGAAAGAAGCTGGAGCCCCAACCCGGACAAGTTGAACAAAGCGGAAAAAATAAGCCCAGGAAACTCTCGGAGCCCTCCGAAAGCGTGATCTCTTGGGGAGAAACTCGTTCTCAGGTTTCGATAGCACCAGATGGACGCCAGTTTCTGACATGAAACGGATGATGTTGTGCCGTCAGTGTGGGCCTTTGGGATGGACGGAATCGCAGTCATCGCCACGCGACTGGCTTTTATTGGTAAGTCAATAGAAAGGTAAAAGCAGCGTCAAGTCGTGTGACAGGTTCCGAACAGATACCTGATCCTTGAAAAGTTGGCGTGACCATGAAGAAGTGGGGGAGATAGAGCATCTAAACCATATAGCCTGGCAGAAGTCTAATCTCATCAGGAGATATTGACTGATGCAAGCCTCACCGCATACGATACATGTTGCAGGGCAAATTTTATTCTGTTGTGGGAAGTTTCGTAAGTGATTCGCTGTTTGCTCATTCTGGCACTGGCATCGAACCAGCTTCTATTGACGGGGCATGGAGGGATGTATCTGTGTATGGGGAGTGATGGAGCGTTTTGTCTGGAAACTGATCCTGAAACCTGCACTTGCTGTAAAGAAGGTCGGCACAAAGAGGCTGACCACAGTTCCACAGCCTGTTCCTGCACCTGCACGAAAAAGCAAGGCAGTTCGCACGCTGAGGAGGAAAATGCGACATCAACAAGGCCAACTTGTGGAACATTCATCACAAATGAAGATGAATGCGGTTGTTTGCATTTGATCATTGCAAGCGACCGTTCGACTCCCGCAACGCGCGCAGTTCATTCGGTCAAGTTGGAATGGAATCGTTCCCTTGCCGCTTTTTCCTTGTCCGATGACAGTCCCGGTTGCATTCGCTCTTTGCAGACTGCCGCAAATACCGGTTTCGCTTTTTGTAAGCCCAATCTTGATGTTCGCAGCCTGGTTATGCGCTGTTAATCAGCCTCTTTTTCGCTGCGTTTTTGCTCGGATAGTTTTCAAAACTTTTTGAGCAGATTTCTCGCTCTATTTCGCAGCCTTTCTGCTTGTGTTCGGTTCTCTCCAGAGTGATCGACAGACTCAAGCAGCATACAGGCACTTTTTTAGCGTTTTCAATCAGGAGGTCGAAATGTCTACAGCCATTTCTCCGACGACACAATCATCTGAGCACCCCGCTACAAGTCCGGCGTCAACTTCGTCATCAAGTGAAAAGAAGCACATGGGGTTGGCGGGGCGTCTTATCAATGGCCTTCCCACAATTTTTGTTTTCATGTTACTGGGGGGCGTGATGTTTCTTGGACATCACACCGGGTGGAAAATGATTCCAGCCGCCGAGTTGTTTGGCGAAACGGAACATGAGCCCGACGACTGGTGTGCCGAGCATCTGGTGCCGGAATCGCAATGTATCGAATGTGATCCAGACCTTTACCCAAAGCCGAAAGAGTACGGCTTCTGTAAAATTCATGGGGTCGCCGAATGTGTGATCGATCATCCCGATCTGGCACAGGTGAAGGGGGAGCCGCAGTTGCCTACGTACGATACCGCAGCTGCCATTGCGTTGCTTCCTCGTCCGGAAAATAATCCGCTGGAAACGATGCACAAATCACGCATCCAGTTTGCTTCGGTGGAAAGTGCCCGTAAATTCGGGATTGATATCGACATCGTGCAAACGCGACTGATGCGGGATGAAATTGTCGCCAATGCAGAGATCGTGTACGATCCGATGCGCGTTGCCCAACTGAAAACGAAAGCTCCCGGAACCGTTGTCGCTGTTTATAAAACGGTCGGTGATCCTGTCCGTCAGGGTGAAATTGTGGCTCTTGTAGATGCTGTTCGCGTCGGCGATGCAAAGTCGGCTCTTATTCAGGCTCTTGTTCAAGTTCAATTTGAACGGGCCAAAGTAGATCGCCTGGAGGAAGCGGGAAAGAACGGAAGTATTGCGAGAAAATTTCTGCTGGAAGCCGAGGCGGCCTATCGCAAGGCAGAAGTTGCATTGATTGCAGCCAAACAGGAATTGGCCAACCTTGGGTTCATTCTGCCAGACAATATCGATCGGGCCGAGCCCAAGGAACTCGCCGCGG
>JALTOP010000244.1 GCA_027000105.1 Planctomycetaceae bacterium
TTCGAAGGGATCACGATGTTGCCTCCCGGCTATCAGTTGAGGGTGCAGGATGGAAGGATCGAAAAACGTTGCTACTGGGATCTCGACTTTCCCGATGCGGGAGCGGAACGCAGGTTTGAAAATCCTGTTCAGGCTGAAGAGGAACTCGAGCATCTTCTGCAGGAATCGGTTCGTAGAAGGTTGATCAGTGAAGTCCCTGTTTGCTGTTACCTCAGTGGCGGTCTGGATTCCACAACCGTCCTGGGGCTGGTGAGTCGGGCACGAGAGCAGCCAATCCAGTCGTTCACCATTTCGCTTGATGGTTCCGGCCCGGTTGATGAACGCAGCCAGGCGATGGAATCAGCCGAAATCCTCAACAGTCCTCTGGAAATTCTGCGTTTGAAATCGACAGATATCGCCAATGCCTATCCGGAGCAGATTGTCGCCTCGGAAGGGCCTGTTTTCGATACCTCTGCTTCCTGTCTGATGCTGATGGCCAAACGGGTTCGAGAGATGGGGTACAAGGTGGCTTTAACCGGAGAAGGAGCGGACGAATTGCTGGCCGGTTATGTCTGGTTTCGATATGCACACCGGGGACAACTGCCGGGACGGCCTGCGGTTCGATTATTTCGACGTCTGACGGCACTGACGGCAGGAGGCGGGCGGGTTCATCAGCATCCGATGGATGCGTTTCATGGTTATCGGATCGCCCAGCAGAGTTCCTACGAACTGATCGGACAGTCTCGGGAAGTTCTCTATTCTGCAGAAATGTGGAATTCTGTCGGGGATTATTCGCCGTATCAGGATGTTCCCGGAATGTGCGAAAAACGGATCGCTCATTGGGAACCGCTGAACCGTTCTCTGTACGCGGGCTTCAAGATCATGCTGCCCGGTTTGCTGCTGGCTGCCAAAAGCGACCGGGTGACAATGAACAGTTCGGTCGAAGGTCGCTACCCGTTTCTGGATGAATCGGTCGTCGATTTCTGCGCTTCGATCGATCCGACATTGAAATTACATGGCAAGCAGAACAAATGGTTGTTGCGTCAGGTGGCTGCCCGGACGCTGCCGCCGCAAATTGCCAATCGTCCCAAAACGATGTTTCGCGCTTTTTTAACGGCGAATTTTCTGGGCGAAAATCGTCCAGACTGGGTTGACCAGCTTCTCAGTGACGAATCGTTAAAGAAAACCGGTTACTTCCAGCAGGCAGGAGTGGAACGGGCCAGGCGTGTTCAGGCGACCAAAAGACGCCGCTCATTGGGAAGATACATTCTCGACATGGGATTGATGGGAGTGCTCTCAACGCAATTGTGGCATCACCTTTACATCGATCCGACATTGGCAGACCTTCCCGATTGGACCGGAATCCGGCACGGCATAAACGGCTGAAGTAAACGGTTGATATAAACGGTTAAATTTTGCCCGAAGAGTGATGAATGGATTAACCTGCAGGCTGCATTGCGGTAGCATGGGGTAGACTCTCCGGTATTGCCGATCCGTTACGGGCGAAATTCGTTCGGCGATCCCATGAACTGTTTCTGCGGGTGCGTTCGAATCATCAATTCAATATCAAAACAGACTCCAGGTTAAAACTTAAAAGAGGTGATCATGAATACGATCCAGTTGCATACGGGTGACAGACTTCCCACGGTCGGTTATGGCCTATGGAAGGTCGAACCGGAAACGGTGGAAAAACTGGTTGAGCACGCCTTGCGTGGCGGTTATCGCCATCTCGATTGTGCATGCGATTACGGGAACGAAACAGATGTCGGTCGGGGAATTGCCCGGGTCTTGCAGCAGAATGTTTGCACGCGCGAGGAATTGTGGGTCACTTCCAAGCTGTTTAACACGTATCATCGGGCGGAACACGTTCGACCGGCTGTTGAAAAATCGTTGAAGGATCTTCAGCTTGATTATCTCGATTTGTATCTGATCCACTTTCCCATTTCGCTGAAATATGTTCCGATCGAACATCGATATCCGCCGGGATGGCTGTATGATCCCGATGCGGAATCTCCCAGAATGGAACTGTCGCCCGTTCCGATTCAGGAAACCTGGCAGGCGATGGAAGAACTGGTTGAAGCGGGGCTGGTGAAAAACATCGGGATTTCCAACTTCGGAACATCGTTGATTCGTGACCTGCTTTCGTACGCCAAAATTCGCCCGTCCGTTTTGCAAATTGAATCCCATCCCTATCTGACACAGGAGAAATTGATCCGCTATGCGAAACAGGAAAACATCGCGGTGACCGCCTATTCCCCTTTGGGAAGCCTTTCGTATGTTTCGATCGGCATGGCCGAACGGGGGGATACCGTTTTGGAGCAGCCCGTCGTGCAGGTTGCAGCCAGGCATCATGGAAAGACCCCCGCCCAGGTTATCCTGCGTTGGGCCGTTCAGCGGGGCACGGCGATCGTTCCCAAATCGAGTCACCCCCAACGTCTGGATGAAAACATCGCGTTGTTCGATTTCGAACTGTCTGAAACCGAAATGAGGTCGATCACCGCATTAAACCGTAATCAGCGGTACAATGATCCCGGTGTTTTTGCGGAAGAAGTTTTCAACACGTTCTGTCCCATTTACGAGTAGGAACAGGCGAGCGGACAGATACGGCAGATGCTGCGGCGACTTGCCGATCGTGTTACATTCGGGCGATTTCCGGATAGAATATTCGCAGAGGTTTGAGAGCGGCTTCGTACACTCGGGATGTGAACCCGGTTCCATGCGGTTTCCCCAGGTAGACTGAAGGTGATTTGTTTTCCATCTTTCAGTAGACTGAAGCGGGAAATTGGTTGTTTCGATCTGATTCGCGATCGGCATCAGTTAATCGGCATCAGTTATTCGAGGAAAAAGGAAGCACAGCAATGAAACGCATCCAGAAAACGGTTTTAGTCGTAGCGATGTTTTTTTTGATGAGTCCACTTGTCCTGATTGCAGAGGAAGCGATGACACGAACACCTTTTGGCCGAACAAAAACAGGCGCACCAGTTGAGAAGATCACTCTGACGAACGCCAACGGTGTGAGAGCCGAGTTTCTGACGCGGGGAGCGACGTTCTGTTCCATGAATGTTCCCGATCGTGACGGAACCATGGCGGATGTTCTTCTCGGGTTTGATAACGTCGCAGGGTATGAATCGAAAGGGAATCAGTATTTCGGCTGTACTGTCGGTCGTGTCTGTAATCGCATCGCCAAGGGAAAGTTTTCTCTGGACGGAAAAAGCTATCAGCTTTACATCAATGATCCTCCGAATCATCTGCATGGCGGGGACGGCAACAGTCTCGACAAGGTGATCTGGAAGGCGGACGAAGTTCCGTGCGAACAGGGAGCCAGTGTCCGCTTTTCGTACAACAGTCCGGACGGCGAGGAAAACTATCCGGGTAATCTTCTGATCGAGGTGACCTATACACTAACAGACAAAAATGAAGTGCGTATTGAATATTTCGCCACAACCGACCAGGCAACTCCTGTCTGCCTGACGAATCACGCTTACTTCAATCTGGCCGGTGCAGGTTCGAAAACCGTTCTCGATCATATCCTCACACTCAATGCTGACCGCTATACACCAACAGACGAGACACTCATCCCGACCGGTGAAATTGCGACTGTCAAAGGAACGCCCCTCGATTTCACAACGCCTCACGTCATTGGAGAAAGAATTGAAAAGCTGACCAATACCGCCTCGATCGGATACGATCACAATTTCGTTCTCAATCGCAAGGGAAAGGGACTTGAACTGGCTGCCAAATTGAAAGATCCCAAATCGGGACGCGTTGTGACCATTTTCACCGATCAACCGGGGATTCAATTCTATTCCGGCAATTTTCTGTTTGGACAAAAAGGAAAGCAGGGCAAGACGTACGCCCATCGTTCCGCAGTCTGTCTTGAAACCCAGCACTATCCCGATTCGGTCAATAAACCGCAGTGGCCATCGATCATTCTACGCCCCGGCGAAGAATACCGACACGTTTGCGTCTATGCCTTTTCAGTCGAGTAGAGTTCTTCGATCATCAACCCAGACTGGAAAACCGGCCAAACGAGAACCACAATCGAAAACCGCCACCCCTGATGAAAAGGGTGGCGGTTTCTGTATGGACACTTCCGGAACCACTTCGATCACCTCAGGCGATCGCGGTTATTCGGCTATTCGTTCAGGATTGCAGCAGCACCTCGGCATGGGAACTCCCTTCGATCAGCGAAGAAAGCTGCATCAGTTCTTCGAGCTGTTCCGCTCTTTTCTGTTTCGATTCAGGCGTCGGATCTTCCATGCGAAGTTTCACGGAGCGGCTTATGTACCTCAAACCTTGCAGAAGAAGATCCTGCTGGCGTGAAGTCAATTCGAGTTTTCGTTGATCAGTCATGGGTGTTCAACCCTCCTCTTTCGGAAGTCGGTTTCCGAACATCCATTTTCTGATACCGACGAATTACCCCAACGTCAACTCCACCCCCTTTGCTGAATGTGAGGGGACGCGAAGCGGTGTCAGGTTTGCTATTGAAATGTAACAATCATCTGCCTGCATAATAGCAAATGAGAGGCCATACTCAAACTAAAATGGAAATAATCTGAATTTGGCGGAAAATGTCTCGTCCCATGCAGGGAAGAACTATCCTCGCTGAACGGGTCGTTTCGTTGGGGAAAGCGATTCGCTTCCCTACCTGTGTGCAATCATCGAATCCGTTGCCGGGAAAACTTTTCCTGCGATTGAAACGGTCTTACGAGTGGCACATTCGGACTTTAGACAATAATTGCAAAATTGTTGTAATCGTTACCAACTTCCCCGTTTATCCCGCTGCCGGTTTTGCATTTCCTGACCGCAAGTTCCCGGATCGAAAAGCTTCACTCATTGCTTTGGGAACCTCGGCTTCTGCCAGCACCACGTGCGCCCTGTTTTCCTGGGTCAAGGCGGTCATTTCGGCTTCGGTCGCGACAGCGTCGGCGCGTTTTTCTTCCGCTTTGGCACGGGCAACACGCACATCGGCTTCTGCCTGATCCGCCTGCAAGCGGGCACCGACATTGTCTCCGACATCGATGTCGGCAATATCGATGGAAACGATTTCGTAAGCCGTTTGTGCGTCCAGACTTTTATCGAGAACCGCTTTGGCGATCAGCATCGGATTCGCCAGCACCTCCTTATGATTGTCGCAGGAACCGATGGCAGAAATAATTCCTTCTCCCACGCGGGCGATCACGGTTTCTTCTGTTGCCCCGCCGACAAGCTGAGCCAGGTTGGTGCGTACTGTTACCCGGGCTCGCGCTTTCAGCTGGATACCATCTTTCGCGACACCGTCCAGCGTATTGCGGGAATGTTTTTTGGGATCGGGGCAGTCAATCACTTTGGGATCAACACTGGTGCGAACGGCATCGACGACATCCCGACCGGCCAGGTCGATCGCAGCAGCGGTGTCCCAGTCCAAATCAATTTTGGCACGCTGGGCTGCAATCAAAGCCTGAACAACCCGCCTGACATTTCCACCAGCCAGGTAATGGGCTTCAATGGCAACAATCGGAATGGTTGGAAGACCTGCCTGAACAGCCATGATTCGGGAATCGATAATCGTGTGCGGATTCACTTTTCGCAGGGACATCAACACCAGCCGAATGGGGCCGACGTGAGAGCCCGAAGTAAAGCCGCGCAACCAGAGATGGAAATACTTGCTGAAAAGAACAAGAAAGACAATGACGATGACAACAGCGAAAAAAGTGGCTGCCATGAAAAGGATCTGAGTCATATCTGTTACCCAATCTATCTTGCTAGCGGTTGATCTCCATGGACTCTACAACTCCATTTCACCAGAGCCATTCCATCAGAGATTGACAAGGGAGCAGGGCTTGATGGGAGTACGCCTACATGTAACCGACGGCCTTACTGCTTCTGTGCCAGCCGGATTTCGCGAATCAACAAACTTCCTGAATCGATAAACCCGACTTACGCACCCCAAATTCCCCGACTCTCACGCCCCAAACGCTACAAGAGAGCGTACATTGCGTGGAGATGGTCGAAGCCGAAGCTACTGTCAGGGGGTATATTACCGTCGATCTCGTTCATGATGCAAGCTAGCGGGCCTTGTTCTCCAGAGAATACCGGCGATCTCCGCACGTTTGCCTTTCTGGAATTTCTCTGTCATTCGGGAAAATGATCCTGAAATTTTGAACCTGTTTTCTTACGATAACGTTCTGAAAGCAGGAGGATTCACAATGGCGCAGCGGTTGTTTCTGATTTTTGCCACGATTTTCTTTCTGGTCAACGGGACATGCCAATCGGTTCATGGAGCGGAGACCGTTCTTGCGCAACCCCAACAGCAGGCGTTGGAAACGGTCAAGAACAGTTTGAAGCCCGGCAGTCTGATTTTTCACCGGGGCAAGTGCCTGACCGTGAAACTTTACACATGGTCTCCGTTTACCCATGTCGCGATCGCAATGCCCAAGCCGGGAACATCGGAGTGGACTGTTTACGATAGCGCACGACGGCATGGGGTGCGGAAAAGCGAATTGGGCGATTACCTCTTGGAATCTTCTCCCGATGCACTTTTCCTGCTTCATCCCCGTTATGAGCTGAACGCGAGTCAGCAGGGAAAGTTGCGAAAAGCGCTGGAAGAACAGCTTGGTCGTCCCTATTCCGTTAAGCAGCATCTAACGGGAACCAGAGCCAGGGGAGTCCACTGTTCGGAATACGTCACCGATGCCCTGATTGCGATTGACCTGCTGCGTGCCCATAAACCGCCACGTGTTTCCCCTGCGAGCCTGCTTGAAGGAATCGTTCAGGAAAGCGTTTATCAACCTGACCTGACCTTGAAAGTGAACCTTCCAGATTCCTCCGCTTCAAAAACAGAAACGTGGTGTCGTCAAATCTGGAACGATGCCCAAGCCGGTAGTCGCCGGATCTGGGACGAAACCAAAACCTGTACCGGACACTGTTACCGGAAAATGAAGCGACTGGTTCCTTCCCGCAATTAAGCTGCCGAAACCTTCAGCAATGACGCGACGGTCTCGTCAATTCATGTTTTTTTGATTCAGGCTGTTCTTCTTTAAGCTGGAACATCCTGTTTGCCTTGAACGGAGGCCACCCTGAAGGGACGAGCAGGAACGCCCGCGTTCATCACGTTCATCGTGGGCCGATCTCATTCATTTCTCATTCGTTAAGGGGTGACCGTGGTTCCCCTCATACCTCCATGTGTCGAACAAACGCGCGGTTTATTCTTTTTTGGCAGATGCCGTTTTGGTTTCGCTTTTTGATCCACCTTTTTTCTCTTTTGATTCCGAACTGGCGGAACTGCTCGCCTTCTCCTCTTTTTTGGCCGCTTCAGAACCTTTTTTGTAGGATTCGGAACGGTAATCGGTCTGATAGAATCCTGATCCCTTGAAGAGGACTCCAGCGCCGGTTCCGATCTGCCGTTTCGCTTTCATCTTGCCACATTTCGGGCATTTGCGTACCGGCTTCGCCTTGATCGACTGAAACAGTTCCCATTCCGCATTGCAGTCTGTGCAGACGTAATCGTAAGTTGGCATCTTATTGTTCTCCCTCTGTCTCTGTTTCCTGTTGTTGTTCTGCTGGATCGTTTTGGGGGCCGGTTGAGACAATCACTTTGGCTGGTCGGACAACACGGTCAGCCATTTGGTAGCCGGTTTCCAATTCCTGGGCAATGTGCATCGCCGGGATTTCCTGGGAAGGAACCTGCTGAACCGCATCGTGCAGGTTCGGGTCGAAGGCTTCTCCCTCGGTCGGGATCCGTTTCACTTCTCTGGAAGCGAGGATATCCAGAAATTGCTGGATTACCATTTCGACTCCCTTTTTCACATCGTCAACCGAATTTGCCTGTTCGGAAGCTCCAACAGCGCGTTGGAGGTTATCAATCACAGGCAACAGGTCTCTCACCAGATTCAGGCCTTCATATTTTCGGAATTGGGCATTTTCGTTTTGCGTTCTTCTACGATAGTTGACCAACTCCGCCTGGGTGCGAGTGAGGCGATCCTCCAGTTCGTCTTTTTCCTGTTGCAGTTTTTCCAGAGGGGAAGGCTGTTCGCCTTCCTGTGTGGTTTCTGTCTGTTCGGCCGCTTTTTCCTCTTCCGGCAAGTTTTCGGATTCAAGCGGTTCGGAGTTTTTCTGATCAGTCATTTTTCATCCTTATTATTTTCTGCTTTTGCCTGTTTGTTATGCTGGAATTGGCGCTTGTCTGCAGGAAATAAATCCTGACAGGTTACCTGCACCATCAGTTAATCAATTGATGGGTTAATCAACTGGTTCAATCTTCCTCTTTGGACTGGTCGTCCGTGTCCCAGTGAATAAATTCCTTGACCTGTTCCCAGAACGATTTTCGCTTCTGTCCCACGTTGACATGATCGTGCCTGGCCAGTTCCCGAAGCAGGCGTTCCTGTTCTTCGTTCAGTTTTTTGGGGACTTCGACATGCAGTTCGACATGCAGATCCCCGGGTCGCTGTGTGTGCGGGTCGACAATTCCAAGCCCTGCCAATCGTATGGTGTCGTGCGGTTGCGTTCCGGCTGGAATGGTCAGTTTCTTTTTTCCATTCAAAAGAGGGATTTCTATTTCGGCACCAAGGGCCGCCTGCGAGAAAGTGATCGGAACCCTGCAGACCAGGTGTGTTCCTTCCCGCTGAAACAACGGGTGATCTTTGACGATGATCTGCACATAGAGATCACCTCGCGGGCCGCCTCCTTTACCGGGATTGCCTTCTCCTCTCAAGCAGAGTTGCATTCCGTTGTCGACACCGGCGGGAACCGTTGCTTCAAGTTCGACTGTTTCTTTTTCGAATCCCGCTCCCCAGCAGGTGTTGCATTTCTCCGTAATAACAGTTCCCTCACCCCCACAGTTGGGGCAAGTGGACTGCATACGGAAAAAGCCCTGACTCTGCACAATTTGTCCGGCACCGTGGCAGTAGTCACAGGTTTGGGGCGAAGACCCCGGTTTCGCACCTGTTCCGTCGCAGGTGCTACAAAGTTTGTTTCGTTTGATTTTGATCGTTTTTTTGCAACCGAACGCCGCTTCAACCAGATCGATTTCCAGTGCTGTCTGCAGATGATCTCCCCGAGCCGGGCCGCGCGAACGTCCACTTCTGCGTCCCGATCCGAACCCGAAGATATCGCCGAACGCCTCAAAGATGTCGTTCACATCCTGAAATGGACTTCCCCCGCCACTGGCCCCCAAACCGGCATGGCCATAGCGGTCGTATTTCGCTTTTTTTTCGGGATTGCTCAGTACATCGTACGCTTCGGAAGCCTCCTTGAAGCGGTTGATCGCTTCCTCATCACCGGGATTTCTGTCCGGGTGATTTTTAATGGCGATCTTTCGATAGACCCTCTTGATTTCGGCTATCGACGCATCGCGGGAGACGCCGAGTACTTCGTAATAATCCCGTTTCTCTACCATCATTTTCTGTTTTCTGGACGTGCTTTCTAGAGGTGTCACAAAAAAAGGGCCATCGTATCTCGCGATGACCCTTTTTCAACCAGTCTTCTTAAACAAGAATCATCTTGACGATTCTATTCTCCGGCTTGATCAGTGTCTCCAGCTCGATCAGTGGATAGCCCCTTCAACGGGCTTGGCGTCCTTTTCATCACTGGCGTTGGTGACAAGAACCTGAGTCGTCAGCATCAAACCGGAAATCGAAGCGGCGTTTGTCAACGCGGTTTTGACCACCTTCGCCGGGTCGATAATTCCTTTTTCGACCATATCGCCGTATTCGCCTTTTTTGGCATCGTAACCTTCATTCGTTTTCATGCCGAGAACTTCGTCAGCGATGACGGCTCCATCCTGACCGCAGTTTTCCGCAATCTGGCGGATGGGCGCCTGCAGGGCATTGGCGACGATATCGACACCGATCTGCTCATCCCCTTTCAGTTCGAGCTTTCGAACCGGTTCGACGCAGCGTAACAGGGCAACACCCCCGCCGGGAAGAACTCCTTCTTCAACCGCTGCACGGGTTGCGTGCAGGGCGTCTTCCATTCGTGCTTTGGTCTGTTTCATTTCCGCTTCAGTTGCTGCACCGACAGAAATGATTGCGACACCTCCCGTAATTTTCGCCAACCGTTCCTGGAATTTTTCGCGGTCGTAATCGCTTTCGGTCGTTTCGATGTGATTGCGAATCTGCTCGACGCGGGCCTGGATCGCCTCTGGATCTCCCGCTCCTTCGATAATGGTGCAGGAATCCTTGGTTATCTCGATGCGACGGGCCTGGCCGAGCTGTTCAATTTCGACACTTTCGAGCTTGATTCCCAGATCTTCCGAGATCAGTTGGCCACCGGTCAGCACGGCGATATCGCTAAGCATCGCCTTACGACGATCGCCGAACCCGGGAGCCTTCACCGCGGCAACATTCAACACGCCGCGCAGCTTGTTGATGACCAGCGCGGTCAACGGTTCGCCCTCGACATCTTCAGCGATAATGAGCAGCGGCTTTCCTGTTTGAGAAACTTTTTCCAGGATCGGTACAACGTCCCGCAGTGTCGAAACTTTTTTCTCGACCAGAAGAATATAGGCATCTTCCAGGACGCAGCTCATTGTTTCCGGATCGTTGACAAAGTAAGGCGAAATGTACCCTTTATCGAACTGCATCCCCTCAGCGAATTCAAGAGTTGTTTCATTTGCCTTGCCTTCCTCGACGGTGATCACACCATCGCGTCCCACTTTTTCCATCGCTTCAGCGATCAGGTTCCCGATGGAAGGATCATTATTGGCCGAGATCGATCCGATGCTGGCAACTTCCTTTTTGTCGGTGATTGGTCTGGCCATGCTGCGCAGCTTTTCGACAGCGACTTCGACCGCTTTTTCGATGCCCCGCCGCACAACGGTCGGATTGGCTCCCATCGTGATGCTGCGGAGTCCTTCTTCGTAGATGGCTCGCCCCAGGACGGTCGCGGTGGTTGTTCCGTCGCCGGCGACATCACTGGTTTTGGAAGCGACTTCGTTCACCAGTTTGGCCCCCATGTTTTCGTAAGGGTCGGAGAGATCGACTTCCTTACTGACGGTGACACCATCTTTGGTCACCACGGGGTTGCCAAAACTTTTGTCGATAATCACATTTCGTCCTGTCGGCCCCATGGTGACGGCGACAGCATCGGCCAGTGTCCGCACCCCATGCTTGAGTTTGATGCGGGCCTGATCCGAAAAAAGCATTTGCTTAGCCACGATTCGTGTCTCCTCTTTATGTTTATGCACCGCCGAAAACTGAATTGGGGTTCCCGGCTGAGTTCGACTTTGCAGTCCTGTTGTGTTTCCGGTTAAAAGAAATCGATAAAAACAACTCCCGATTCGCAGGCGTGCCCCGCTTCGCTGCGAGGCACATCCGGCATCCATTTACTAGACAACCTTGGCCAGGATGTCGCTTTCCCGCAGGATTTTATATTCCGTGCCATCGACTTCGATATCGGTTCCACCATACTTGCCGTAGAGAACCTCATCGCCAACCTCGACAGCAACGGGACATCGGTCGCCACTATCAAGCAGTCGCCCGGGGCCAACTGCGACAACGGTTCCTCGCTGTGGCTTTTCTTTCGCCGCATCGGGAAGGACAATACCGCCAGCGGTGACCTCTTCGGCTTCCATCGGTTCAACAACGACACGATCATCAAGTGGATTCAACTTCATCGTAAAGAAACTCCTCTATCTAATTTTAATTCAAATTCTGGATACTACGCACACGGCGAACCAATTATCAGCTGTGGGCATTTCTTGCGCCCAATTATTTCCGGGACGATCGGCCTACATTCCCATCATGCCGCCCATTCCGGGCATGCCGCCGCCCATGCCAGGCATACCGCCTCCCATACCTCCCATGCCGCCCATGTCGTGGTGGTGATCGTCATGAGAATCCGTTTCTTCTACAGGGGCTTCGACGACGATGGAATCGGTTGTCATCAACAGTGAAGCAACACTGGCTGCATTCGTTAATGCGGTTCGAACAACTTTGGTCGGATCGACAATGCCGAACTCAAACATGTCCCCATACCGATCGTTCATCGCATCGTAGCCGTAGGCTTTTCCTTTTCCTTTGCGAACACGATTGGCCACGACGGAGCCATCCAGCCCGGCATTTTCCGCGATCTTTCGCAGCGGCATTTCCAAAACCTGCTCGACGAGTTTCGCCCCGAGAGCTTCATCACCCTTGAGCTTCAACTCGTCCAGAGCGGCACGTGAACGCAACAGGGCAACACCACCACCGGGAACGATCCCTTCCTCGATTGCTGCCCGGGTTGCCGCCAGAGCGTCATCGACAAGATCCTTCTTTTCTTTCATTTCGGTTTCGGTAGCTGCCCCGACGCTGATCTGGGCAACACCGCCTGCAATTTTCGCCAGGCGTTCCTGCAATTTCTCGCGGTCATATTCACTGTCGGTCTGACCGATTTCACGCCGAATCTGCTCAGCACGTCCCTCAATGGCAGACTTTTTCCCGGCACCCTCGACGATGGTGGTATTGTCAGCCGTGACGATCACTTTCTTGGCGGTTCCCAAATCCTTCAACTCGACATTTTCAAGCTGGACACCCAAGTCCTTGAACAACGCCGTTCCGCCGGTGAGGATGGCGATATCTTCGAGCATCGCCTTGCGTCGGTCGCCATAACCGGGAGCCTTCACTGCGACAACCCGCAGGATGCCGCGCAATTTGTTGACAACCAGAGTCGCGAGTGCTTCGCCATCGACATCTTCGGCGATAATCAGCAATGGTACGTTTGCCTTGGAAACCTTTTCCAGAAGAGGAACGAGCGATTTGGCACTACTGATCTTCTCTTCGTGAATGAGGATTCTGCAGTTTTCAAGTTGCACTTCCTGATCGTCCTGATCGGTCACGAAATGCGGTGAGAGGTAACCGCGATCGAACTGCATCCCTTCGACAAGGTCAACTTCGGTCGTAACGTGGCGTCCTTCCTCGATTGTAATCACGCCATCCTTGCCAACCTTCAGCAAGGCGTCTGAAAGGATTTCACCGATTTCGGGATCATTATTCCCGGCGATCGTGGCGACCGTCTTGATTGCCTCGCCGTCATTGGCCTTCACTTTTTTGGATATCTTGCCGAGTTGCTCATCAACAGCGTGAACCGCTTTATTCATCCCTCTGCTCAGCGACATCGCGTCAGCACCGGCAGCGATGAA
The DNA here is from genome assembly GCA_027000105.1 of Planctomycetaceae bacterium. GTDB lineage: Bacteria > Planctomycetota > Planctomycetia > Planctomycetales > Planctomycetaceae > Rubinisphaera. The sequence continues at coordinate 13,076 of JALTOP010000244.1, forward strand.
TTTCAACCCGGAGCGGAACATCGCTTCAGCCAGAACAGTCGCCGTGGTCGTCCCGTCTCCAGCAACGTCGCCTGTCTTGGATGCAACTTCTTTCACCATCTGGACGCCACAGTTTTCAAACGAATCTTCCAGTTCGATTTCTTCAGCGACTGTCACGCCATCTTTGGTTACTTTGGGGGCGCCCCATCCTTTGTCCAGCACGGCATTGCGACCGCGCGGCCCCAGCGTACTACTCACCGCATCAGCGAGCTTGCTTACTCCCTCCAAAAGCTGCTTACGCGCATCTTCGTCAAAACTCAACAACTTAGCCACGGTTTCTCCTCACGATTTCAGAGACCCAAAAACATATACATATAAACATTGCTGCTGCTCCGGGAGCCACACCGCCGAACAGGCTATCGGCTCGCTATCGGTATGCAGTAATGACAGACAATCCTGCGTACTGGCACAGTACAGCAACTAACATGCCAACATCGCGAAACTGATTATCTTCCATATACACAGGGGATTTTGGCTCATATCCAGCAATTTCGGGTTCTGACAGAATGTGAGACTGCCAATATGGCACATGGCATGGAAGCCTCCAGAGGTGGGAAGTGTCAGGCAGTCAGTCGGGCTACGGTTGGCGCTGTGGCAATCGTATATTCCAGCGCAGGGCGATCAGACGCAAAGCGACGATGATGGAAATACCGGAAACCAAATTCCATGTTTCCGGGATATTGAATTGGTGCATCAGCAAATAGCACCAGCAACCGATGAACGAACATGTCGCGAAAAGCGGTGTTTTTGTACTGAACAAGCTGGGAACTTCGTTGCAGAAAACATCCCCGATTACCCCGCCAAACGTTCCGGTGATGACACCCATGAGCGATGCAATAAATGGTGAGCAATCACACTCCAACGCAGCCGATGTGCCTGCCAGGCTGAATAGTCCCAACCCCAAGGCATCAGGAAAGGGCAGGAGTCGTTCAAGCCAGTTTGGGAGTGATTTTAGAAGCGATGCCACAATGGCAAGACAAAATATAATGACGGGGTAGTGGTCTTTTTCGATCCAGAACAACGGATGACGATCCAGAAACAGATCTCGTAATGTCCCCCCGCCAAACGAAGTTGCAAAGGCAATCGAAAACAGGCCGACCAGATCCATTCCTTTTTTACGGGCAAGCAGTATCCCATAAATACCGGAAGTAATGACGGCAAGTAGCTCAATCAGGGACAACATGGCACGGGCATGCTCTCAGTTCGTTTCGTGTAAAATTTTACAGGAAAACGAAAGTGGTCAGCAGGAACACGGGAACAAGCACCGCGACGCTGTAAAGAATGTAACCGAAGAAACTGGGCATCCTGATATTGTTCTTTTCCGCGATCGCTTTGACCATAAAATTAGGCCCGTTGCCGATGTAGGTCATCGCCCCCATGAACACGGCTCCAAGACTGATCGCGATGAGGTACGTTTCCGAAACATGAGCAACCGTTGTGCCGACCGGATCGAGGGTTTTAGCCGTTTCGAAAAAGACAACATAGGTGGGGGCGTTATCAAGGAAACTGGAAAGGAACCCGGTACACCAGAAGAATTTGGTGGGAGTATCCAGGCCAAGTTGGCTGCCGTACACATTGAGGATCTGAACCGGAGCCTGCATGCAGATGAAAATACCGCAAAACAGGGCAGCCACTTCCAGGATGGCATCGTAATTGAATGCATTTTTCAAGCGGATTTCGCTCGTCGTGAAATAAAGCGAACAGACTGTGATGACGAACATCAAAAATTCGCGGAAGTATAGAGGGATAATCCAGCTGGTTCCGGGGAGCGGATTCCCGGGAACGAGTGTTGCCACGCAAAGAATGATGCCAGCGAGCAGGAGAAGGTTAAATTTGCCCAGCATGCGGAATGAGGATTCGGTTTCGCCATCTGTCGTAAAAGCGTCTGCTTCTTCTTTTTTGGAGACGATCGTATCCCAAACAAAATAGGTAGCCACGATCAACAGGTTCGCAAACAGCCACATGGGCCAGAGTTTGAGCGTCCAGAGAAAGGGGACACCTCGCAAATAACCCAGGAATAAAGGGGGATCCCCGATCGGTAGCAGACAACCCCCTGTGTTGCAGACCGCGAAGATGAAAAAGATGACAGTATGAGCCACATGCGAGCGTTTTACGTTAGCGACCAGAAGCGGGCGGATCAACAACATTGCAGCGCCGGTTGTGCCCACGAAACTGGCCAATAGCGCTCCGGTTGCAATGATTGCGGCGTTGATGGCAGGTGTGCCCATCAGACGGCTTTCGATGACAATACCGCCCGAGATCACATACAGACTGAACAGCAACGTGATGAAGGGGATATATTCGACCAGCATGGCATTAACAAACACAACCCCTGCGGCGGGAAGCCCCGGTTTGCTTATGCCGTGAACCAGGTGATTTTCGACGCCATGCCCATACAGGAAGGCATAGTAGAACAGGGTGATCAGCCCCAACCCGGCCGCAACCATGAATCGGTTGAGGTTCGATTCCCACCAGTGTTCTGTTTTGGAAGAAAGAGGCAGCACGGCGATGCAAAGCAAAAGAGCAACAAAGGGAAGGACACTGTAAAACGCGGGAACTTCTGCGGCGGAAGCGTGATGCTCGTGTTCTGTTTCGGCAGCTTTTTCGTCGGTGTGGCCCTGTTTTGTGTGCCCATCTTCGGTCTGAGTTGAGGCGTGTTCCTGTTCCGCCTGGTGGGAAGCAGTTTCATGAGTCTCGTGTGACGGTGCGGAAAACGCATGGATGAGCAACCAGATACCCAAAGCGAGGATAATCAGGCCGCAGACCATCAGTCCCTGTCGTTTAAGATGATTCTGCGCCTCAATCGTATCGTGAGCCTGCTCCATCGGTCTGACCTGTTACCTCTGATTATGTAAATGTAATGGTATAATGGTGCGTGTGCTATGCGGTGGTGTGCTTCGAATTGCTCCTCGCGTTTAGCGATATCGCACACCGTAGTCATCATTGCGGTCATTATCTGCATCGGGAACGATTCACTGAGAATCATAATCGAATTCGATATTTACCGCACAAAAGCCAAGTCAAGTGGAGATCATCGGGAATCTGTTGATTGAGTCAAGTCCTGCCAATCATTCATGAGGGGAAATTCCTCAGAATCTCCGATTTTGTTTTTCGGGCCCGTTTCGACAGGCACTGTTCGTTCAGTTTTTCCCTCGTCCACTTTTCCGCACTGCGAGTGCTATCCGATCGATTTCCTTTCCAGAATGACTGTCCGGTTCGCCCGGTGCGCCACCAGGCGTTTCGATGCAGGCTCTATACAATTTTGCACGTTGTTTTGACGGAGGTTGATTCCAGATATTCTCCCAGCAACAGTCTTCCCCGTTCAACCGGGAAGTAGCCACATTTGGAGATTGCGGAAATCAGTCGATCGGGCGGTTCGACCTGCCAGGCGATGATCTGAACCAGTTGTTCCGGTTTGAGGTAGCCGAGTTCGACGGCGATTTCGCCGAAGCGTTTCTTCGATTGTTCCTGTTTTTCGAGAACGGTATCGATATGTTCCGGCAGCATCAAGCCGAGTTCGACAGCGATCTCGCCGATCGGTCGGTTGTCCGGTGCGACCTGCAGCAGGGCGCGGGAGATCGT
>JALTOP010000245.1 GCA_027000105.1 Planctomycetaceae bacterium
GTGTAGATATCGGTATCGAATGCGGTACTGGCATTCCCGACGATCGCGTAACGTTCAACGCCGAAATCAACTTCTGAATTATCGATCGCAACGGGGAAAAAGGCGGAGGAATCACCACCAAAAGGTGATTGCTGTTCCAATGTCGCGTTGAGATAGGAATCGAGTTCAATTGTATCGGCAACGCTCGACGTTATCCTGATTCGATAGAACTGCGAAAGCGGAAGAACCTCGCCTGAAACGACCAGGGGTTCTCCCGGCGATGTCGAGGAAAATGCCTGGCTCAGTTCCACAATTTCCAGTGTTACTATGGCATTGGGATCTGATGGAGTGACCAGGGCGGAAAACTGTTCGCCCGCCTGTCCATAAAAACCGAAGACCGCTTCATCCCCCGGGCCTGACAACGTCACCTGTCGATTTTGATCGGAGAATACCTGCGAGCCGAGCGGATCAAGTCGAACAAAATTGTAATCGATCGTTTCATCATCTGTAACGGAAATCTGTCCCACTCCATCGGCCAGACCCGCTGCGCTAGCGGTGATGTTGACCGTCTGGATTCCGTCTGCCACCAGGTCATCCACTGCCGTGATCGTAAAATTGGCCGAACTTTGACCATCCAGAATCGTTACGGTCGCAGGAACGGTCGCCTCGGTGGTGTCATCGCTGCTCAAGTTGACGACCAGGTTACCGACTGTTCCCAATCCTCGTGTCACCGTACCGGTGGCAGTCCCCCCGTTTTCACTGATGAATGTCTGGTCGACAGTGACGGTCAACGCGGCGATATCGTCATCGGAAACCAGCACCGTATCGGTTCCACTGATAAAACCGGTTGCAGTACCGGTAATCGTGACTGTCTGTGTCCCATCGACAACGGCATCATCAACGGCAGTGACGGTAAAGGTGGCGGAAGTTTGACCATCCAGAATCGTCACTGTCGCGGGAACTGTCGCTTCCGATGTATCATCACTGGAGAGCGTAATGACCAGATCACCAGAAGTACCGCTGTTCCTCGTTACCGTTCCTGCTGCCAATCCCCCATTTTCACTGATAATCACGGGACTGATCGAAACCGTCAGCTCTGCGACATCATCATCGAGGACATTGACAAGACCCGTTCCGTCAACAAACCCGGCTGCGCTAGCCGTGATGGTGACCGCCTGCGTTCCATCGGCAATGGAATCATCAACTCCCGTAATAGTGAAATTGGCTGAGACCTGACCATCCAGAATCGTCACGGTTGTCGGAACGGTTGCCTCGGTTGTGTCATCGCTACTTAAATTGACGACCAGGTCGCCAGTGACACCGGGAGCACGTTTGACCGTTCCGGTAATCGTCGCACCGTTTTCGCTGACCGAATTGGGATCGATAACGACATCCAAAACAGGCGAGTCATCATCAAGAACGTCCACTGTTCGCGTTCCGGCAACAAATCCGGCTGCACTGGCCGTGATGGTGACTGTCTGGGTTCCGTCAGCAATCGAATCGTCAACTGCGGTGATGGTAAATGTAGCGGAGCTTTGCCCATCCAGAATAGTTACCGTGGAAGGGACAGTCGCCTCGGTGGTATCGTTGCTGCTCAAATTGACAACCAGATCACCACTGGTGCCGGGAGTGCGTGTTACCGTTCCTGTGGCGAGCCCTCCATTTTCACCGATGGAAACCGGATCAATCGTAAGGTGCAGGTTATCGGCGTCGTCATCGAGGACGTCGATTGATTCGATATCGGAACCGATTCCCGCCGCGGTGGCTGTAATATTGACCGTTTGTGTTCCATCTACCACAGCGTCATCAACACCAGTGATTGTAAAGGTCGCGGAGGTTTGCCCATCCAAAATGGTCACCGTGGAGGGAACGGTCGCTTCAGTCGTATCATCGCTGGCCAGTGTCACCACCAGGTCGCCACTCGTGCCGGTATTGCGGGTCACCGTTCCTGTGGCCGTTCCGCCGTTCTCATTGATCGAAGCCCGATTGATCGTCAAATCGATACTGGCGATTTCGTCGTCAAGAATGTCTATCGTCTGTGTCCCTGTGAAAAATCCGGTTGCGGTCGCGGTGACGGTGACCGTCTGATTTCCATCGACGATCGCATCATCAACGGCAGTCAATGTAAACGAGGCAGCGGATTGTCCATCCAGGATCGTCACCGTCGTCGGGACGGTCGCCTCTGTCGTGTCGTTGCTCGAAAGTGTAACCGTCAAATTACCGGCGGTATTCCCGGTGCGTGTCACAATCCCGGTAGCCGTTCCGCCATTTTCACTGATTGAGGAAGGATCAATAGTGATGCTGAGCGAATTCGTTCCCGGATCGAACGCGTTATCGATATTCGTTGAGGCATTGGTCAAAGACCAGGCACCACGCCCCAATGTCCCTGCGACAAGAATGTCATCGCTTGCGTCGTAGTCGACATCGAAGACAAGCACATTCGGCAAGCCGAGACCGACCTCAACCCACGTCCCCAAGTTTGCCAGATTCGCCGCGAACAGGCCAGCATTTGTCCCGGCCAGCACGACATCAAATGTCGGTGTGCTGACGTAAGCCAGCGATCGAATATCACTGGCAAAACTGAGCAGATTGCCGGTAATGTCCGTCCAACTGGCTCCGGCGTTATCAGTAACGAAAACCTGGTCGCTATCGTTGACGAAGGCGTTGGTCCAATCTTTCGAATTCACTGCCAAATCGCGAATCGTATCATTGGTCGGATCACCCGCAGTTTGCACGACATCTCCCAAACCTGATGTTCGCAAGAAGACATCCGAATCGCTTGCCGCCCAGACAACATCGGGATTATCGGTTCCGTTTTGGCTTCCACCATACCACAATGCGTTGCTTTCAATGGAAGTGACGCCAACTCCGACACCGATTTCATTGATCGTTGCCCCGCCATCCAACGATTCAAACAGGGAATTCGCTCCCTGAATCAGCAACCGACCGCCTTCAACACTATTTGTCTGAATTGGAGTCCGGAAGGCAGGGCTGATTGCAGAACTCCCGCTGGTTGGAGTCAGAGATGGAAAGCTAGTCGCTAGAAGATTGCCGGCTGCATCCCAGACGGTTCGCCTGAAAATCCCCAAATTCTGAAAACTGCTGTAACGCACTGACTGATTGCTGCCCGCCAACTCGAGATTATCGACTTCGACATCACCACCATCGCCGCTATGCAGAATATCCCACTGTGTGGCTCCACTGGTCGGTTGGTAAGCCGTCCCGTTATCCTGATTGCCGCTGATAACGGTATTGCTCAGGGAATCCCAGGAGACATCATGAATCTCTGTTACCTGTAAATCACCAATCACAGAAAACCAGTCACCGGTATTGTCTTCTGGTGATGTACGACGGTAGACACCGCCGTCATCGACCTCGATAATGTTTCCATTCGCGTCGAAGGTCATATCTCGCGAGTCGGCGTGAGGCGAACTGTTGCTCAACGTCCCGCCACCAGCAGCCCCAAGTGAATTGCTGTGCGTCAAATGAACGAATTGCTTTCCCGCAGCCTTGCTGGCGTCTCCCCGGAAAAGTCGACCGGAAAAATCATTGGCACCGATTGAATTTGGGAAGCTTCCTGAGGTACTTCCATTCGAAAGGGGTTGGCGATCTCCCCCAACATAAACAACATTGGCATCATTGGGATCGGCAACAATGGAAAAATGGATGCTCCCCTGTCCCCCCGCAATTTCTTCCGGTGTTCCAGTGAGCGGCCCCTTACTCCCATTTGGATTCAATCCGACATCGGTACCATTTTCATTGGTAGAGGGGGTATCCATTTGAGTCCAGTTCGCTACACCATCTGAAGAGCGGAACAGGCCGGCCAAACTGCCGGCGTTGATAATCCCCACATACACTTCGTTGCTGTTTCCAACGGCCATCTCCACATTACTGGTGTTGCTGACAAACAGAGCATCCATAGTGGATGAACTGACTTTGCCCCAATTGGCTCCTCCATCGGTCGATCTGTAAATTCCGTCTGTTCCACCGCTGGAAAAGTTGATCGACGTGTAAAGTATATCACTATCTGAAGGATCGACCACAAGATCGTAACTGACCCCATCAGGAAGGCCGGTTGATGACCCGTCTCCAACGGAAATTCGGGAGAATGACGCACCCCCATCCGTACTTCGGAAAATTCCGACATTCTCAAGCGTGAAGTTGTCTGCCACGTTGACGGAAACGACGATCGTGTTTCCATTGGCGTAGATCCCGGAAATGTTTTTTCCCACCAATGTTCCGCCACCGTCAATAACCGACCAACTTTGTCCGCCGTCGGTCGTTTTCAACAATCCGTTTCGGCTATTTCCGACCCGGCCAAAACTTCCGTAGCGACCATTGCCCGCATAAAGCGTATTGAAAGTGGCATCACCAAGATCGAAGCTCAACGCTCCAATGCTCTGCGAGGGAAGATCATCGGTCAGCGGAGTCCAATTGGGACTGGCTGCGGTTGCATTGGTTGTTTTCCATACACCTCCATTTACCGCCCCGATGTAGAGAATATCAGCATTGGTGGGATGAGCGGCAACAGTGTGGATAGCGCCAACAACAGGGTCGTCAGTACCAATGTTCTCCACCTGACCATTTGTCGCGGAAAACGGCCCTAACGGAGTCCAGGGAGATTGGGCACCGGCCAGCAAAAGACGCTGCTCGCAAATCTCAATCGAGTTGTTCAACCGCTTTTGATGAAATCGTCTGGAAGCGGTTTCGCGTTTGACTGTTCGAAACAGAGAGGACTGACCAAAGCGTTCGCCACCCAACGACCGCCCGGCGTTATGGTTACGTGAGACATTTTTCGTCCCACGTGAGCGAACAGATTTCAGTGAGTGGTTCACAACGAACGAAGAAATACGGGCAAATAACGTGGGAACTGACATTTTTCACCTTACTAAAGGTCTATCTACGGCTGCAAAACAGGGCATAACGCCCTGGCACATAACGTGATGGGAGGAACTATTTTCAACGTATACGATCCGATCCTAGCCAGCCGGAGAATCTTATTTCAAGAACTTAATTATAAATTTCTTCAAATTTCCCCTACACAGCACAAATTGCCCTGTGTGCACAAACCCTGTTTACGTCTTACATAACCGGAGCTTCAATTCACACCCCGCGCATCACTAAAGAACGATCATAAAAACATGCACATCTGTTAGAACTTCATTCCATCCTTATCCTCTGTCCCAATTTGATCCAGGCCATGCTCAAAAGCGGGTTTGCAATCCCTCTGCTTTTATTGCATATTGCAGAATTGCTTGGGAAGCGGGGGGAGCAATAAATTCAATTCCCGAATTTCAGCGTTTTCAATTGCACCAGTCAGGTGTCACTGGGTTGGATTGCCGGGCTACAAAACAGGTGAAATATGATTCCGGAAAAAGTGGGACCGTACATAATCGAGCGGAAAATTGGCTCCGGCGGGATGGGAACCGTCTATCTGGGGCGACATGCAGAAACAGGAAAAATTGTTGCTGTCAAAATTCTGCCCGCCTCCCTGGCCAGAGAAGATGGATTTGTCCTTCGCTTCACCCGTGAAATCGAGGCAATGCGAAAGCTGAAAAATCCGCATGTAGTCGAAGTGTACGAAAGTGGCATTGACGACGAAACCTATTACTATGCAATGGAATACGTCGATGGCATCACGCTTTCAAAATGGATTCGCGAGAATGGTCGCATGCACTGGAAGGATGTGATCAACTACTCTGTGCAGATTTGCAGCGCACTGAAAGCGGCCCACGACGCCGGAATCGTCCATCGGGATTTGAAGCCGTCCAATCTGCTGATCACGAAAGATGATCAGATCAAGCTGCTCGATTTTGGTGTGGCTCAGGTGTTCGCTTCGACAAAACTGACCAAAACGGGCGGGATTATCGGTACGGCTGAATACATGTCCTCGGAACAGGCCCAGGGACGTCGTACGACTAAAAAGAGTGACATCTATTCACTTGGAGCCGTCATGTACGCCCTGCTGACCGGTCGACCACCCTACAGCGGGAAGACTTCGATGGAGGTCATTCAAAAGCACAAGTTCGGCCAGTTCGATGCCCCTCGTCTGTTCGTCCCGGAAATTCCTCACTGGCTCGATGAAGTTGTGTGCAAATGCCTGGAAAAGGATCCGGATAAACGATTCCCCGATGCCTACGTTCTTTCCCGACGGTTGAAAGAAATCGTAAAAAAGGTGGAACTTTCACGACAGGAAAAGACGGCCGCCAGTGGCACTTTCGATGGTACGGCTGAAACGATTGTAGCCGGTGACGACCCGAACGCTGTCGGTGGAACGCTGATGCGGGATCTGGTTCGAGCGGAAATTGAGTGCGCCCAGTCGAAGCCATTGGTTTCGCAATTTCTCGATAATACTTTTGTTTTGATTGCGATGCTGATCCTGCTGATTTTGGGAGGGGTCTGGTGGTTCAATTCTGCCGATATCACGCCCGAGCAGAAATACGAGAAGGGTGTCGCTCTCTATCAAAAAGGGAAACTCTACTGGCCGCAGGCCCGCGATGAATATCTCCTGCCACTATTACGGGAAGATCCCGAAACATGGGCCTCGAAAGTTGATGATATGCTGATGGAGATTGAGGTTCACGAACTCGAAAAAGATTTCAACCTGAAAAATATCAGCAGCAAACGCCTTCAAAAAATGTCAGATGCCCACCGGTTCCTGCACCTGGCCCGCTCCTATTACAACATGGGCGACCCGATTACCGCAGAAAGAATCCTGTTGAACCTTTCCACCATTCTGGATGGACAGGAAAAATACAAGGCTTTGCACATAGCGATTCAAAAAATTCTTTCCAACCTGAAAGCTGCCAGCCACTCGAGTAAAAAGGGAGAGCAGGACAATTTTTCACTGGCAAAATCATCGCTCCAACAGGCAGAAAAATATCTCAAGGAGAAACAGAAGGAGCGGGCCGCATCAATTTTATTAAGCCTGATCACTCTGTATGATGGCGATTCTCAAACAGCCAAAGAAGTCGAGAAAGCGAAGAAAATTCTCGATCAGCTGAAAATCACCTATCCACGAAAGAACCGATGATGAACGCCGAGATCAATCTGAAAGATTACATTCGAACCATTCCCGATTTCCCCAAACCGGGCATCATGTTTCGTGATATCACACCGCTGCTTTCCCACCCGACCGCCTTTGGAGAATCGATCAAACGAATCGCCGACCACTATCGGGATCTGCAGATTGATAAAATCATGGCCGCCGAAGCGCGCGGGTTTATTTTTGCCACTCCTCTTTCTTTGGAACTGGATGCGGGATTCATCCCGGTTCGTAAACCGGGAAAATTGCCTTTCGATACACAGGCATTCCATTATGAACTGGAATACGGCAACGACACACTCGAAATCCATGTCGATGCCCTTGAACAGGGAGAACGGGTTTTAATGGTGGATGATCTTCTCGCAACAGGCGGAACGATGAAAGCCTGCATCAAATTGGCGGAAGATTCCGGTGCAAACGTTGTCGGCTGTGCTTTCTTGCTGGAACTGGATGACCTCAACGGTCGCGATTCACTTCCCGGACAGGATGTTTTCAGTTTGATTCATTTTTGATGTCAACTCCAACTTTGATGCCACCCCCCAACATTGATGCCAACTCCAGCGATTCCCTTTCAATTTCAGAAGCGATCAGATTCAGAAGCGATCAGATCACGTTTCCAATCAGCGCGTGACGATCACGGTCTGACAAGCGGACAATGAAACGGACAAATGAGGATCGCAGAGGATACCGATACCATGATGGCCAAAGTTTTCCGACCGAAATGTTCTGATCCATGATCCCCACCAGCCCATCGCACTCATTGCAATTACTTATTTCCCGTCAGGAAATCCAGAAGCGTGTCTCTGTTCTGGCTCGGGAAATTTCCCTGGACTATGAAAACCGTCCCTTGACGTTGCTGGGGGTGATGACGGGAAGCCTGTTTTTTCTGACCGATCTAATGAGGCATTTAGCAATCCCGCATCAGGTAGGTGTGATTCAGGCTTCCAGTTATCAGGGCCATTCCACTGAACCGGGCGAGTTGCGGACGAACCTCGACTATCTTCCTGATCTGCAGAACCGTTCCATTCTGCTGGTTGATGACATTCTCGATACCGGTCAGACTCTTGCCTGCCTGCAGAGTGAACTTTCAAATTTGACCCGGCAAGAGATCTCTCACGCGGTGTTACTCTGGAAAAAATCACGAACGGAAACGGGAATCGAGCCGGACTATCTCGGTTTTGAAATTGATGACCATTTTGTTGTCGGCTACGGCCTGGATTACGCCGATGATTACCGACATTTGCCCGATATCCACACGCTCAGTTTCTTTCCGAACAGAACGTCACGCAGAGGGGGAACCGACTGAGGGAGTTTTTCCGTTCAACTTCACCGTTCTGCTCCCTTGCCGCCCGGCTTATTGTTCGCTTATCGATTGGCCGATAAATGATAGGGTCGGGCATCGATACTGGTTGGCTGTCCGGTCAACAATTCAGCAACGTGGCGTCCGGTCGCGGGAGCAGACATCAAGCCGATCATGTTATGGCCGGCGGCGATAATCACGTTTTCAAATCTCGGAGCGTGGGAAATGATCGGCAGTCCATTCGGTGTCATTGGCCGCCAGCCGTACCAGGTCTCGACAACTGGCTCACAGTACGGTTCCCGCAGGTATTTTTTTGAACCCGTTTTCAACAGGGCCAACCGTTTCGGGTCGATACTGCTGTCGTATCCGGCGAACTGCATCGTCGAGCCAAGCCGATACCCGGAACGCATCGGAGTGATGGCGACTTTTTCATCTTCCAGAATCATGGGATACCTGGGGCAGACTTTCGGACGGGGCATCGTCATGGAATACCCCTTGCCCGGCTGAATCGGAATGTTACAGCCAAGTTCCCTGTTCAATAATGGTGTCCACGCGCCGGTGGAAAGAACCAGTGCGTCGGCCTGCATCTGTTCCGACTGCTCCACTCCTTTTCTTTGAACCACGATTCCAGCGGCGGATTTCCCATCCGCAACAAACTTGCGGAACTCGCATTGTTCGATAAATTCAACTCCCTTTTGAAGCAACAGGTTCTTCCAGGCGGCGACAAGTTTATCAGCACGCAAATGGGCATCCTGTTTGTAATACCAGGCGCCGGCTGCAGCACCGGGAATAAAGGCTGGTTCCATTTCTTCCAACTCTTCACCAGTCAATTTCTCGGCGGGCAAACCATGTTCTTCCGTAATCACACGATTGATCGGATCGTAGGCGTCAAGCGTTTTTCTTGAACCGTAAACAAACAGGCAACCGTTCTGCTCCCAATCACATTCGATACCGTTTTCTTCAATGAACGAGGTATAAAATTCACGGGAAAAATGGAGAATCGCGTGCCGGCCTTTGCCGGCCTGAAGCATCTTTTCTTCGTTGCAATGACGCGCAAAAGAGAACAACCAGGCCCACAAACGGAAATTCAAACCCGGTTGGATCGATAGCGGCCCCTTCGAATTGAACAGGGCGGACAGCCCCTTGCGCAACACACCGGGACGCGGCAAAGGCATGATGTGATCGGGACAGATCAAACCACAATTGCCATGGGAGCACCCCTGACCAATTCCACCCTGATCGATCACCTGCACCTGCAGGCCCGCCTGTTGCAGATAGTGGGCAGAAGCCAATCCGATGATTCCACCTCCGATAACAATCACAGTTTGGGGTGTTTTCGTCATTGCTGGTTACCTTGCCGAGTGTTCCCGTTTACGAAATCATGATCCCGACCCAATGGTGATCCGAAGAAGGAATTTTCACTGCTGAATCTCTGCTGAAGAAGAAAGCGTTACAGAGCATCCACTATTGGCATCGCTTTGTATCGCCGCCGATTGCAGTACGACAGGATAAACCTTACAGAATAAACTTGCTCAAATCTTCATCCTGGGAAATTTCCTCAAGCTGTTCCCGTACGTATTCCGCATCAACAACCACTTTTTCAGGGGCATCGTCCGGAGCCTGAAAACTGATATTTTCGAGCAGCCGTTCCAAAATGGTGTGGAGCCGCCTGGCACCGATGTTCTGGGTGGACTGATTCACATGGAAGGCAATGTCTGCCAATGTTTCAATTCCCTCTTTTGTGAACTCGAGTTGGACACCATCAATCGCCAGGAGTTCCTGATACTGTTTGGTCAGAGAGTTCGTCGGTTCTGTCAATATGCGAATGAAATCGTCTCTGGTCAAATCCTTCAATTCGACACGAATCGGAAAACGCCCCTGTAATTCGGGCATCAGATCGGAAGGCCTTGACTGATGAAACGCCCCGGCCGCAATAAACAGAATGTATTCCGTGTTAAGGGTACCGAACTTTGTCTGTACGTTGGTGCCTTCAACAATGGGCAACAAATCCCGCTGAACACCTTGCCGGGAGACATCGGCCGATTTCGAGGAATCAGAGGCCCCGCAGACCTTGTCGATCTCATCGATAAAGATCATCCCGGAATTTTCAGCCAGTTTAATCGCTTCTTCGTTGATCGAATCCGAATCCATCAACGCTTCGGTTTCCTGTTCCAGCAGAATCTGGCGAGCCTGTGAAATCGGGACTTTTCTCAATTGCGTCTTCCGTGGTGCGATCTTCTCGAACATGTTCTGGAATTCGACATCCATCTGTTCCATTCCCATGGAGGAAAAGATCTGCACGGGTGAAGTCCGCTGTTCGATGCTCAATTCAACTTCACGTTCTTCGAGTGTTCCGTCACGCAGCATCTTGCGGAACTTTTCCCGATTCCGCTGATGTTTCGACTGATCGGCATCAATTTCATCCGCGTTCGAATCGGGAGACCAACTCTCCGGCGGTGCAGGAAGCAGCAAATCCAGCAGACGTTCCTCGACCTGCTCGGTCGCTTTTTCGAAAACCTCTTCCTTTTTCTTTTTGGTCACCAGACTGACAGCCGCCTCGGCCAGATCGCGAACCATGCTTTCAACATCACGTCCATAATAGCCGACTTCGGTGTATTTGCTCGCTTCCACCTTCACAAACGGTGCTCCCGCCATGGCGGCAAGTCGACGGGTAATTTCCGTTTTTCCCACACCGGTTGGCCCAATCATGATGATATTTTTGGGCGTGATTTCCCGACGGATGTTATCCGGGAGTTTCCGCCAGCGGTATCGGTTGCGCAGCGCAATCGCAACCGATCGCTTCGCCTCATCCTGCCCGATGATGTGGCGATCCAGTGCAGCGACAATTTCCCGCGGCGTCATTGTCAACGTCGTAACGGGCTCTTTCTTTTCCGATTCTTTCTTTTCCAATACAGACATGAAAAACTTTTGCTTTCTTTGGAACCTGTTCAACAATATTTCAGACCAGATAACCGAGCAGCCAACAGCAAAAGCCGGGCGGCCAACAGCGAATTTCATTCAGCTTTGGAACCGGTCTTGTCAGGCAATTCCTCCAGGATGATATTGTCGTTCGTGTAGATATCAATTTCAGAAGCGATTTTCAGGGATTCATGAACAATCTCTTTGGCAGACAGATCGGAATGTCGCATGAGCGCGCGGGCGGCAGCCATGGCATAATTCCCCCCTGAACCGATGCCGATAATCGAATCCTCCGGATTGACGACATCCCCCTGCCCCGTGATCAATAACGAGTGTTCCGAATCGACCACGACCATCAAGGCTTCAAGTTTGCGCAAGATGCGATCGGTTCGCCAATCGCGGGCCAATTCTGTTGCGGCCCGGGTCATGTTCCCCGGATAGTCTTTCGCCTTGGTCTCAAAGCGTTCCAGCAGCGAAAAGGCATCGGCAGTCGAACCGGCAAAACCAATCAGCACTTTGCCATCGAGAATTCGTCGGATTTTTCTCGTATCAGCTTTGAGGATGGTGTCGCCGTAGGTCACTTGTCCGTCACCACCAATGGCAACCTGTCCCTTGTGCCGAACGGTTAAAATGGTTGTTGAGCGGGTACGCACCCGTTTGAAATGTCTGGGGCTGGTCATATTTTCTATCCATTAGTCGGATGTTCGCATGCGAAACGGTTGAGATATTCATCTGCGATGACAAAAATACCGGCAAATACCGGCAAATACCGGGACTGAAGCCGTCAGGCTCAGACTGTACCGCAGGCTAACAGTCTGTTCAATTTCAGACAACGATGCAACGCACAAGAAACGGATAAACCGTCAACAAACCTGACCAGTCGTCACGGGCCAACCATGCCAGATAAAAACTCTTTGATGGATCGGATCATCACGCTGGAATCAGCACTGATGCATCTGCAACACGATCTGGAAAAAATTGGCCAGGTCGTACTCGATCAACAGAAACAGATAGAGCAGCAACAACTGCAGATTGATCGATTCGAGGAGAAGATTTCCCAATCACAGGATGAATTCATCGATCCGCTCGATGAAAAACCACCCCATTATTGAATGGGCGGTGGTATCATGTAAATCGGGATTATGTGAGTGGGCACGGACTCCGTAAGCCGGTGCACCGTGCCCCCGTGTTTATGGACCGGCATTGCGAACTGGCATTGCAATGTAAAAAAACCGGAGCCCTCCTGCGGGAGAGACCGGTTGATGGATTCGAGAATTCCGAAAAGAATTCTTTGAGACCAGCAGGGCAGACCAGGCTGATCTCAAGCTATCGAAATGATGTCGGAGATCTTCGTGTCCCTTTTTCATCAGCGAAATGTCCCAAACATGACAGACTACCGCCTGCCTGCCGTACTCTACACTTCAGGTGGAGCATCGGGCAGGACGGAGAACCTTGGCAGCACGCCTGCTGCTTTGTCCGGCTTGGGAAGCTTGATTTCCGGTTCCGCTTTTTCTGGTGCAGGCGCAGTTTCGTCCCGCTGCATATCACCGCCAGGTTGAGCCTGACAGTTGGGACAATACCCCTGATATCCGTAGTGATTGATGCCCCCGTGACGATGTAATCGATGCCCGCAACGACCACAGAAACGGTTATGCCAGGCAGCCGGATGGGCAGGTCCCGGAGTTCTCCAAGGCTGAACGGTCCAGGTTGGCGCGTGCTGATAGTAATAGCCCAGTTGAGTGGTATCGGTAGGCGTGTAAACCATGGGGGCGTACGGTTGGGCATATCCGGGGCCGTAACCAGACCAGTAATTGGGGTAATACTTCTGATACTGGACCCGTTGCCTTTGAATAATCACTTTGCCAGGGGCACACCACCCGGTACCGGGAGAGAGACGTCTGCGGCGTCTGCAATTTCCGCAGTAGCCGTACCCGTTTTGGTCAACCGCCATCGAGTGCTGACAGGTAGGGCAGGTTCCGTAATTCATCTGCCCCTTTTGACAACTGGGGCAGTTATCCCCCACCGCTTCCGATTCCGGAACGGGCTTTATTTTTTGGTGGCCGTCTTCAGCCCTCACCAACGCTGACTGAGTCAACAGGATTCCCAAGGTCAGTGAGAGGACTGATTTCAATGATATTCGTATTGGCAAAAACATGGCATAATGTCCTGTTGAACTCTTATTATTCGCGAAAAAACATGATCCAAAAACAGGGAACCGACCGGTTCAATTTTTTCAGTGCCCTGCTCTGTTCTGGCAACTTGGGCAGTAATTCGAAGGCATTTGTCCCGGGTATCCGTAAGCCCCGCCGTGCAAGCCAGTCGGTGCGTAATTGGAAATCGGTGTCAAACGGGAAGAAGGAACTCCCCAACTGTAGTTGTATTGGTGTCGAACAACCGGTGCCAACGGCACGGAGATGGGAACATTGTATCCTTGAGCAGCGTTGACGTTTCGATCGCGGGAATCACAATGTTGAGGGTTGACCGGATAAACCATTTGATATCTACCGAATGGCGGGCACCCTTTCCCCCCGCAACCATTAGGGATCCACCAGCGATTTTTCCGTCCACATCGACCGCAGTAATGCCCCAGTCCCCTGCATTGAGGACAATGAACGTTGAACCCGCCGTAACTGTCGCAGCGGCCAAACCTTCCCAGTCGTCCGAAGGTCATCTTCACCCGATCCCAAATACCCGGTCTGCAAACTTCACACCCATCGCAGGTCGGGCATACCTGAGACTTGCCACACCGTCCGGAATCACACGATTCGGTCGTGCATTGCACCGGTTGAATCTCGCCTGCAAGCTGATCTTGATGAGTAACCTGCTGTACGTCGCTTTGTTCCGGCATCGGTGGCAATACGCTCTGAGGTGTATCAGCAAACAGACGCCCTGTCTGGAAAGTAACAGCCACTACAACCAGCAGCATAATGGTTTTTAGAGATGCCTGTATCATGACTACGTCCTGTCAAAGTCCTGTCGAAAATTGGTCGAGTACAGCCCGCTCCATGGGCAATATTCTGTCCTGTTACACCCTGTCAACTCCCGCAAACCTGCCGGTTCAACGAAACGGCGGAATGGAAAAGAGCGGATAGTGTGAGCGATACTTCACTGATACTTCCGTCCCCTGCAATTCCCATCGATCGTGTGAGCGAACTCCTTTGGGAGTGATGATCCACCCACCACGCACCTTGTAATAGAAAGGGCCGTACATCGCCCGATATGTGTGGGGATAAAGCATTTCATGAGGTGAAAACGCCTGGCTCGTAATCATCGAACCGCCGGTGTATTGAGGCGTGCTCGGCTGTGGCGATGGATACAGCGGGGCACTTTGTTGTGGATAACATTGGTAGGCTCCGCCGTTTCCTGCTGGCCCCAATTTGGTCACATGATTGAAATGCGGCCGGGAAACCGGGGTGGCTGAAATGGTACGGGGAGAAGAAATCGGTCTCGCTTCGGTTGCTTGAGGAATTAACCCCGGAGCTTTTCTGGCAGATCGTTTGTGACTGACAATCCGCACCGTTCCTGCGTCCTCGGAAGCATCTGCCTGCCTGATTTGTTGAGCAGAAACAGACGTTTGATTCGCAAGAACAAAAGCTGCCGTGCAAATCGTGGTTGCAAAAAGCGACAACCGCGACATGATCCACCTCCCTGTCGGAATACCATTTCCGACAACTGAAAACCCAATGATTGAAATCTGATAAACATACCCGGCAGCTAAAGGAATCGCTGCATGGCAACTCTTGTGATCATCCCGATTGCATTCAGATGCGAATCAGATGTGGTTAGAAAGCTGCTTTCGTGTCCCCTAGCTCTCCCGAAGAATGTTCGGCAATGAGATTTGCACAAACACCCATTCTCTCGTTCGGCTATTATCAATCATGCTGATGAGACATTCTTTGTGATGTGACCGGAATTGGCTGGTTTTGCCTAACTTATTGCCTTCAAAGAAGATACAACCTCCCGATAACCGTTTTTATTGTTAAATCCATTATAAGCCGTATAAGCGATACAACCGGAATTATTTAGCCTGTCTCACCCAGCTTCACATTATTGTTTTACACACGATTATTTTACACAGGCAGGCGTTGTTGGCGCCGATGTTCCATTATCACAAACGAAATAGATCAATGAGCCTTTCACAAATCGGGCAGAGGCCAGTCACAAACCGGGTTTGGGTTGCAACAAACGGGAAGAGTTGCCAAATTGGATATCGCGATTGCTTCTGGCGTCCATTATATGCAAGCACCTACACAAGCAATCGAATCTCTGTTGTTATCCTGATTCAGAGACTGCCCCAACTGGCAAGTGAATACGACATAGCACCGGCAGGCGGGCTGGAGTTCTGGATCGGAATCTGAAAAGAGACGACATCAATCGAAAAATATCACAGTCAAACAGAAAGCTCTGGTTCACATGCAAATCCTGCCTCCCTGTCAACTGATCCGTAGAAAATTGATTTCCTTCTGTGCTTTTGCGACCATTTTGTGTGTTTTGCCTGGATTAACTGATCCGCAGGCAAAAGGCGAAGACTCAAAACCGATCCGCATCGGCATTATCGGGCTGGATACTTCTCACGCGATCGCTTTCACCAGTTCCATCAATAAAAAAGAGGCCAAGGAGGAATTTCGCGGTTTCCGTGTCGTTGCGGCCTACCCCAAAGGCTCCCGCGATATCGAATCTTCTGTCTCCCGTGTCCCCAAATACACCAAGCAGGTCAAGGAGATGGGGGTTGAAATTGTCGATACGATTGATGACCTGATTGTAAAAGTCGATGCTGTGCTTCTGGAAACCAATGATGGTCGCCCTCATTTGAGTCAGGTCATGCCTGTTCTGAAAGCGGGGTTGCCTGTTTTTGTCGATAAACCGATTGCCGGTTCCCTTTCGGACGCGATGGCAATTTTCAAAGCGGCCCGGCATTATCAAACGCCCCTGTTTTCTTCTTCATCCCTTCGATATACCGATGGCGCCAAAAAAATCCGGGCAGGTCAGGCGGGAACAGGCGATATCATCGGTTGTGATGCCTACAGCCCCTGTTCATTGGAAAAAACACACCCCGATCTGTTCTGGTACGGAATTCACGGAGTAGAAAGTTTGTTTACCGTGATGGGAACCGGCATTGAAACTGTTGTGCGGGTTCATGCGCGCGATACGGATGTCGCCGTTGGTACCTGGAAAGGTGGGCGAATCGGCACGTTTCGTGGATTACGATCGGGCAAAAGAGGGTATGGGGGCACCGTGTTCGGTACGAAAGGGATCGTGCAAATTGGTTCGTATAGCGGTTACGATCCCCTGCTGGTCGAAATTGTCAAGTTTTTCCGAACGGGCAAAGCCCCTGTTACCGAGCAGGAAACCCTTGAAATTTACGCTTTCATGGAAGCAGCCGATGAAAGTAAACGCCAGGGAGGCAAGCCTGTCAGCATTAAAAGCGTCTGGGAAAAAGCCGAGCAG